>JAVJQK010000049.1 GCA_040218145.1 Sandaracinaceae bacterium
GCGCCTCGCCGGCGGGACAGCGCGCCCAGCGCGCCAGTCGCTCCTCCGAAATGCTTCAGCATTTCGTCGTCGGCCCGGCGCGCTGGACACGCCGTCGCGCTCGGCGATGCATCGCGCGCATCTTCGCCGGACCCTGCTAGAAGCGCCGCAGGCGCGTCGTTTTCGGGTGAAGCGAAGGCGGCTTTGCCGCCGCAGCGAGGGGCTTTTGCGAAAAGCCCCTGACTGGAATTGGTAGGCCCGGAGCAAGCGCGAAGCGCTTGAGTCGGGTCTACGGGGCCTGGAGCCGGAAGGTCGCGCCGTGCGTGGGGTGGTGCTCGTCCAGCCAGGGCGAGTAGGAGCGGACGCGCACGTCGACGCCCGCGGCGTCCTCCTCGAGCTCCACCGCGAGCAGGAAGCCGTTGCCGTCGCCGCCCGTCTCGGGGCAGACGGTGCCGGTCTGGTAGTCGGCCATGACCTGGTGCACCTCCGCGCCCGCGTCGTTGACGTCGACGCTGTGGGCGAAGCCGTTGGGCACGTGACCGCTGAACACGAGGCGCGCGTTGGGGGAGGGCGCGATGGCGCCCGCGAAGAGCTCCTCGCCGTCGTTCGCGTCGACGGAGGCGACGCCGTACTCGTAGGGACAGAAGGGCTGCGCGCTCGCGTCCTGGTGGTCGTAGCGGCGGCCCTCCGCGTCGAGGTAGGCGTGCGTCGAGACGATCCCGATGCGCGTCGGGTGCGCGGCCAGCACGTCGCGGGCCCAGCGCACGACGTCGTCGCGGGGCGCGAACTCGACGCCGATCCACACGTAGTCGTGGCGCTCGCCCGAGAAGAGCCACGCGGTGTTGCCCGGCGCGCCGTCGTACGACTCGACGAAGCCGGGCGCGGCGGCCATCTCGTCGAGCGGGAAGAAGGCCTCGAGCATGGAGCTCCGATCCGCCGCGCTGCCGCCGACGCCCAGGTCGTGATTGCCCGGGGCGAGCGCGAGGGGCACGCGGCCGAAGAGCGGCGCGAGGGCGCCCTGCGCGACGCGCCACTGCGCGGCGTCGTTGTGCTCGGTGATGTCGCCGAGGTGCGCGACGGCCCGCACGTCGAGGTCCTCGAGGTGGCTGGCGATCCAGTCGCCCTGCGCCTGGAAGATGTCCGGGTAGTGGAGCGCGTAGCACTGCGTGTCCGGGACGAGCACCACACGAAAGAGCCCCGCGCGCCGCTCGAAGCTGTCGTCGTCGGCGGGCGCCACGCAGCCGAGCGTGAGCAGGGCGACGAGCGGGGCCGTGATCGGGCGACGCATCTCCCCGATCTATCACTCCTCGGGCTTGAAGCCGTGGAGCTGCATGTCGCCGGCGTCGATCAGCTTGAAGCGCGGCTGGCGCATCTGCGGCGGCACGTGCGCCTCGACGAAGCGGTTCCAGTTCGAGGCCATGACGCTGAGCGCCTGGAAGTACGTGTCCGGATCCATGCGCAGCGACGAGACGACGCGCGCGCGCTCGTTGCCCGCCTTGTGGTCGACCGCGTTGCGCCCGGGGAAGGGCGCGTGATCGGTGAAGACCAGGGCGAACTGTCGCGGCGCGTGGAGCACCTGCACGCCGTTCGCGGCGGCGGGGGTCGGCTCGGTGGACCAGTCGATCGGCATCGCCGGACGCTCGTCCGCCTGCTCGCCGGCCCGCTCGTTCGAACGCGCCGCGTCGGCCGCGGCCTTGACCTGCTCGAACGCCTTGCGCGCCTCTTCCTTCTGCTCGCTCACGCGCCGGCTATATCAAGAACGGGCCGAAAAGTATCGGGTTTGCCTTTTCGATCCGTGGCGCGGTGGTCCATCCTCGCCCGCGATGGCGAGCGAACCTCCGGGGCTGGGAAGAGGGCGAGGCAATCGAGGCGGTGGACGCGGCGGCGGGGCCCCCGGCCGGGGCGGTGGCGAGGGCGATCCGCCTGGCGAGGATGAAGGCGGGGGCGATCCGCCGCCCAGCGGCAGCGCGGGGGACGTGACCTTCACGCCCGCGGCGCCGAGCTTCGGGCCGATCCCCGCGGGGACGCCCGACGTGCGCTCGGTCCTGATCCAGAACAGCGGCCCCGAGGCGGCGATGGTGAGCCTGGGCGCGGCAGCCGAGTTCTCGCTCGTGAACGCGCGCGAGATCGAGGCGGGCGGCGAGCTCGAGCTGTTCCTCGAGTACGTCACCTCCGCGGCCGGGAGCCACAGCGACGCGCTCACCGCCGTCGGCGTCACCTCGGGCGTGGAGCTCGGCGCGGCCTCGATCAGCGGCGTGACCATCGACGCGCTGAGCGCGAGCGCCGCGTCGGTCAGCTGCGGGAGCGCCACCGTCGGGGCGAGCAAGGCGACCGCCTTCTACGTCACCAACGCGACGGGCAGCGAGGTCAGCGTCGCGGTCGGCGCGGGCGACTTCACCGTCACGCCGGGGACCGTCCCGTCGACGGGCGTGGCGACCCAGATCCTCGTCACGTTCACGCCGACGGCCGACGGCGCGCGCGAGGCCACCGTCACGGTGGGGGACGACGTCGAGGTCGCGCTGAGCGGCACGGGGGTCGCGGAGGCCGAGGAGCCGCTGGCCGGCGATGACCTGACGACGGTGACGACGGAGGGCGGCGACGAGGCGGCGGACGCGACCCGCTACAAGGTCTACGTCCCGAGCCACGAGACCCAGCTGACCATGGGCGAGGGGCCGGGCAGCGAGAGCAGCACGAGCCGCGCGTTCACGAGCGTCGACGGGTTCGGCCTCGACACGGACGAGAACTTCTACGTGCACGCGCGCGACGGCCGCTTTTACGCGCGCGCGGGCGGCGACGTCTTCATCCAGGCCGACGGCGCGGGCGGCGGCTTCGCGCAGCTGCACCAGAAGCACGAGGACGGCGCCGCGCTCCTCAGCTCCGCGGGCTCGGCGTACGTCATCGGCGAGGGCGGCGTCATGATCAATGGCGGGCTGGACCTCTGGTGGGACGACGAGGACGACTTCGACCAGAAGCCGGACACGGCGTGGATCGACGGATGGGGGGCTGCGTTCGTTGCTCTCGACATCGTCGTCGGCGCCCTGCTCGCGAAGGACGCCATCGCGAGCTACGCGGAGGACCGCAAGTCGACGCCGCCGGTCAAGCAGTTCCTCGAGATCGTCGGCGCCGTCGGGGCCACCGCCGCGCCGATCGTCGGCTTCTCCAGCCTGGTGGGCGCGCCCCTGCCGGGCACGACCATCTTCGGCCAGGCGGGCGTGTCGATCTTCAGCCCCGCGTTCACCGTGGTCTACGGCCTCGCCGGGCTCGGGCTCGTCTCGACCTTTCCCACGCTCTACGGCGTGATCGACTCGACGGTGTGGGCCGGAGACGACGTGAACGTCACGGGCGCGACCGGCTCGGTGAACGTCTCGGCCGGCACCGCGATCAACCTGCACGCCCACTCGAGCTCGGGCGGCGAGGTCACCATCGAGGCGTCGACGTCGCAGCACCAGGTGGGCGGCGCGGTCAACGTGCTCGGCAAGACCATCGCCATCGGCTCGGCGCTCCCGGACGCGGCGAAGCCGCAGACCCAGACGATCGCGCTCGGCGCGGGCAACGAGCTGACCATCACGGTCGGCCTCGCGAAGATCACGATGTCGGCCGACGGCTCGATCGAGCTCGCCTGCGGCACGACCAACACGCTGAGCCTCACCCCGAGCGGCATCGAGGTCGCGGGCACGAAGATCGACCTGGCCGCGCAGAAGGCCGCGCTGGCCCTCGACCCGGCCAAGGCGGTGCTCAAGTTCGGCAGCGCCGACGTGGTGAAGGCCACGCCCACGGGCACCACGGTCCAGAGCGGCGGCACCAAGCTGGACGTCAAGGCCGCGGGCGTGACGCACACCGGCACGATGCACAAGCTCGGCTGATTCCTCCCGATTTCGCGAATGCGCGTCTGCGCTCCCGTGTCTTCTCTCCGAGTCCGCGCGCCGCGGACCGGAGGAGGAGGGATCGTGATCCAGGTCATTCGCGAGCGCCGCGCGCGCACGCTCAACGGTTGGCTCGTGCTGCCCGCGCTGCTGGGCGGCTTGCCGCTGTCGCTCATCGGCGTCGAGGCGGGGCACGGGGTGGGGGTGGGCGCGAGCCTGCTGCTCTTCGCGCTGTGCTTCATCGGTCTGCGCGGCCTGTTCGTCGTGCAGCCGAACCAGGCGCGCGTGCTCCAGCTCTTCGGCGCGTACCGCGGCACGGTGCGCGACGCGGGCCTGCGCTTCACCAACCCGTTCTACTCGAAGACCCGCGTCTCGGTGCGCGTGCGCAACTTCGAGTCCCCGCGCCTCAAGGTCAACGACTCGGACGGCAACCCGGTCGAGATCGCGGCCGTCGTCGTCTGGCGCGTGTCGGACAGCGCCGAGGCGCTCTTCCACGTCGACAGCTACGAGCACTTCGTGGCCGTGCAGAGCGAGGCCGCGCTGCGCAACCTCGCGGCGCTCTTCCCCTACGACGTGCACACGGAGGGCGACGTCGCGCTCCGCAGCCACCCGCAGGAGGTGGCCGAGCAGCTTCGCGAGGAGATCCAGGATCGCCTGAGCGCGGCGGGGGTCGAGGTCATCGAGTCCCGCATCAGCCACCTGGCGTACGCCCCGGAGATCGCGAGCGCGATGCTCCAGCGTCAGCAGGCGAGCGCGATCGTCAGCGCCCGGCAGACCATCGTCGAGGGCGCGGTGGGCATGGTGGAGACCGCGCTCGAGGAGCTGCGCGCGCGCCAGATCGTCGCGCTCGACGACGAGGCCCGCGCGAGCCTCGTGAGCAACCTGCTCGTGGTGCTCTGCTCGGACAACGCCGCCACCCCGGTCGTGCAAGCGGGCGCGGCCAAGCGCTGACGGCTCCGCCATCGGGCCCGCGTCTCCTCCAGGAGGCGCGGGCCCCACTTCGTCCGTCGGGCCGCGGGAGAGCCCGGAGCGGCAGCGTGGGGGACGCTCTTCGTCTTATCGTCATTCGCGAAACGCCTCGGCATCATGGGGGTTTTCCCAATGACGATATGACGATCAGCGTCCCCCTCTTCGCGGAGCGGCGGCGTGGGGGACGCTCTTCGTCTTATCGTCATTCGCGAAACGCATCGGCATCATGGGGGTTTTCCCAATGACGATATGACGATCAGCGTCCCCCCTCTTCGGGGCACGCTGGCGTCCGCTCCCGCGTCCGCTCCCGCTTCCGCTCCCGCCTCCGCTCCCGCCTCCGCGGCCGCTTCCGCCTCCGCAACCGCGTCCGCTGCCGCCTCCGCTGCCGCCTCCGCAACCGCGTCCGCTGCCGCCTCCGCAACCGCTTCCGCAACCGCGTCCGCCTCCGGAACCGCGTTCGCTGCCGCCTCCGCAACCGAACCGCAACGGGAGCGGCGTCGGCGCCGGCTCGCGGCGGCTGACACTCGAGTCTTCGGCGACCCCTTCCCGCGCGCGCGCAGTTGGAGGGCGGGTGGGAACGAACGAGTGCGCCGGTGTGGCGTCGGCGCTCAGCAGAGATCGCGAAGGAGACTCCGACCGGAGCCGGAGCCCCCCTCGCTTGGCTCAGCCGGGATGCATCAACTTCCACAGCGTGGCACGCGCCTTGTCCGCCCAGTCCGCAGGCCTTTCGACGGCCTCGTCGCTGACGTATCCGAGCGCCGCCGCCGAGAGCAGCCACACGCGGGTCTCGCCCGCCGAGCCGTAGGCCGTGCCGAACCGCTCGCGCTCGTGCCCTCCGCCCCGCCTCTCGCCCTCGGCCAGGTTCCCCACCACGCTCGCCGCGCTGTCGCGCATCTGCCGAGCCAGGTTCTTGTCGTGCTTCGCGACCTGTTCCCAGATCGGCTTCATCGAGCGCAGCCAAACGATCGCTTCTTCGGTGATCCGGAGCATGTGCTCCTCCGCTCTGAGGCGACCCAGATGTCGACCTGACACCCTTCGTCCTCACCCGCCCGCCGCTGGGCGCGGGTGGGCTAGTCAAGGACGAGGGACCGAAGGTCCCGAAGCCAGCCGAAGGCTGGGGCCGCAGGCCTCCTTTACTCGCCCGCACGCGTCCGGCACCGTCGATGGCGGAGGACGAGTGCCATCCACATTGCGGGACGCGGAGCGCGGAGCAGTCCATCCGTGCGAACCGTGCGGCTCTGGGATGTGGGGCGCGGCTGCGGCTGCGGACGCGGATGCGGTCGCGGAGGCGGACTCGGGAGCGGCAGCGGCAGCGGGAACGGGAACGACGACGGGGAACGGGAACGACAACGGGAACGGGAACGGGAATGGGAACGGGAACGACAACGGGAACGGCTGCGGGGCGCGGCTGCGGAGCACAGAGGCGGATCGGAGGCGGAGGCGGAGGCGGAACGCGGAGGCGGAACGCGGAGGCGGAGGCGGAACGCGGAGGCGGAGGCGGAGGCGGAGGCGGAGGCGGGCGCGGAGGCCGGCGCGGAGGCGGGCGCGGAGGCCGGCGCGGGCGCGGAGGCCGGCGCGGAGTGAGGTTCCCCCGGTCTCGTGGACAGTCTGACTATGCCGCCGACGCGGCGACCTGGGTCTTCAGTTCGAACTCGACGGGGCTGAGGTAACCCAGCAGCGAGTGGCGCCGCTCGAGATTGTAGAAGAAATGGATGTAATCG
>JAVJQK010000050.1:322500-385900 GCA_040218145.1 Sandaracinaceae bacterium
GGGTCAACACCCGTCGTCCGGGAGCTGAATACATAGGCTCTCGGTCGCCAACCAGGGGAACTGAAACATCTAAGTACCCTGAGGAAAAGAAATCAATTGAGACTCCCCTAGTAGCGGCGAGCGAACGGGGAAGAGCCTAAACCATATCAGTGTAAGGGTCTGGCCGTTGCTGATATGGTGTCGTGGGACGATTCTAGCGGTCCAGTTAGCCGCAAGAGAGTTACAAAGCAGAGCGCTAGCAGAACGGCTTGGAAAGGCCGGCCAAAGAGGGTGACAGCCCCGTAAGCGAAAGCGTATCTGTCTCTCGAGTATGTTCCCGAGTATCGCAGGGCACGTGAAACCCGGCGAGAATCTGGGAGGACCATCTTCCAAGGCTAAGTACTACCTGCCGACCGATAGTGAACTAGTACCGTGAGGGAAAGGTGAAAAGCACCCCGGTGAGGGGAGTGAAATAGTACCTGAAACCGCGCGTCTACAAGCAGTTGGAGCACTATGCCCTTCGGGGAATGTGCAACAGCGTACCTTTTGCATAATGGGCCTGCGAGTTACGGTATGTCGCAAGGTTAAGCCGTTAGGTGGAGCCGTAGGGAAACCGAGTTCTCACAGAGCGATTGAGTGGCATGCCGTAGACCCGAAACCCGGTGATCTATCCTTGGCCAGGTTGAAGCGCGGGTAATACCGCGTGGAGGACCGAACCCACTGGAGTTGAAAATCCAGGGGATGAGCTGAGGATTGGAGTGAAAGGCTAATCAAACCGGGTGATAGCTGGTTCTCCGCGAAATATATTTAGGTATAGCCTCGAGTGAATTGCATCGGAGGTAGAGCACTGGATGGGCTAGGGGTCCTACCAGATTACCAAACCCAACCAAACTCCGAATGCCGATGACAACTACTCGGGAGTCAGGCTGCGGGTGATAAGGTCCGTAGCCAAGAGGGAAAGAGCCCAGATCGACAGCTAAGGTCCCCAAGTCTGCGCTAAGTGTGAAAGGATGTGGGAGCGCCCAGACAGCCAGGAGGTTGGCTTAGAAGCAGCCACCCTTTAAAGAAAGCGTAATAGCTCACTGGTCGAGCGAGCCCGCGCCGAAAATATAACGGGGCTTAAGCGCAGCACCGAAGCTTCGGGTTCTAGCAATAGAGCGGTAGCGGAGTATTCTCAGACAGACACGAGGTGTACCGTAAGGAGCGCTGGAGGGTCTGAGAAGAGCTTATGCAGGCATGAGTAGCGATAAACCAGATGAGAAATCTGGTCGCCGTAAGCCCAAGGTTTCCTGGGGAAGGATCATCCACCCATGGGTTAGTCGGCCCCTAAGCCGAGGCCGAAAGGCGTAGGTGATGGGAAGCTGGTTAATATTCCAGCACCATCGGTGACAGCGTTGAAGCGAGCAGGGACGAAGAAGGGTATGCCGAGCTGAGCGTTTGGTCGTCTCAGTTCAAGCCAGTAGGCGGTTTCCGTAGGACCCGACAGGGACAAACGCGGAGACAACGCCGAGAGGTGATGAGGTCAGCCTTCGGGCTGGACACTCGGTGATCCCATGCTTCCGAGAAAAGCTGCGCGCAGAGCTCCATCGGTGACCGTACCGCAAACCAACTCAGGTGGGCGGGGTGAGTATCCCAAGGCGCGTGAGAGAACACTGGCTAAGGAACTCGGCAAATTGACACCGTAACTTCGGGAGAAGGTGTGCCTGGTGGAGTGATGGGCCTCGCGTCCTGAGCTCTATTGGGTCGCAGTGAAATGGGGGTTGCGACTGTTTACTAAAAACACAGGACTCTGCGAACTCGTAAGAGGACGTATAGGGTCTGACGCCTGCCCGGTGCTGGAAGGTTAAGGGGAGATGTTAGCTTCGGCGAGGCATCGAACCGAAGCCCCAGTAAACGGCGGCCGTAACTATAACGGTCCTAAGGTAGCGAAATTCCTTGTCGGGTAAGTTCCGACCTGCACGAATGGCGTAACGACATCCCCACTGTCTCGGCCAGTGACTCAGCGAAATTGTAATCGCGGTGAAGATACCGTGTACCCGTGGCAAGACGGAAAGACCCCATGAACCTTTACTGCAACTTGGCAGTGAAGCTCGGAGCAGTCTGCGTAGGATAGGTGGGAGACTTTGAAGCGGGCCTTGCGGGGCACGTGGAGTCAACCTTGAAATACCACCCTGGCTGTTCTGGGCTTCTAACCTAGGCCCGTGATCCGGGTCGGGGACACTGCCTGGTGGGCAGTTTGACTGGGGCGGTCGCCTCCCAAAAAGTAACGGAGGCGCGCAATGGTGCCCTCAGGCTGATTGGAAACCAGCCGTAGAGTGCAAAGGCATAAGGGCGCTTGACTGCGAGACCGACAGGTCGAGCAGGTGCGAAAGCAGGCCTTAGTGATCCGGTGGTTCCGCATGGAAGGGCCATCGCTCATCGGATAAAAGGTACTCTGGGGATAACAGGCTGATCGCGCCTGAGAGTTCATATCGGCGGCGCGGTTTGGCACCTCGATGTCGGCTCATCGCATCCTGGGGCTGGAGCAGGTCCCAAGGGTTTGGCTGTTCGCCAATTAAAGCGGTACGCGAGCTGGGTTTAGAACGTCGTGAGACAGTTCGGTCCCTATCTGCCATGGGCGCAGGATGCTTGAGAGGAGCTATTCATAGTACGAGAGGACCTGAATGGACGTACCTCTAGTGTTCCAGTTGTCGCGCCAGCGGCATAGCTGGGTAGCTATGTACGGAACGGATAACCGCTGAAAGCATCTAAGCGGGAAGCCGGCCTCAAGATTAGGCATCCCGGGCCGTAAGGCCCCTAAAGACCCCTTGAAGACTACAAGGAGATAGGCAGGGTGTGGAAGCGGTGAGAGCCGTGGAGCTGACCTGTACTAATCGGTCGTGAGGCTTGACCTACCTCTAAGGCAAGCGTTGGGCTCGAGATCAGGGTTGGGAGCAAGAGCCCCGACCCGCCCACGATTCAACTACGTGGACGACTTGAAGGTTCGAAGCAGGAGCTCGTCCTCCTGTCAGCGAAGACGGCCAGTTGGCCCCGCTGATTGCACTGTGCTTCCAAGGTTTTTCCGGTGACGATGTCGGAGGGGCCACACCCGATCCCATCTCGAACTCGGAAGTTAAGCCCTCCAGAGCCGATGGTACTGCACGCGCAAGTGTGTGGGAGAGTAGGACGTTGCCGGGTCTTTTCACGAAGCCCGCCTCGATTTTTCGAGGCGGGCTTCTTCTATTCCGTCAGTTGAATTTCGGCCGTGACGATTCGCCGCCGTCGGCTGGATCATCGGTCGCCGACGTCCTAGACCGCGGCCCTGAAGCATGTCTCGCGGACGTCGCATCGTACTTGCGGTCAGCACGACCGTCCTGGTCATCACCGCTCTCGGCGCGCTCGCCTGGACGTGGTGGATCCCGGACGCGATCGCCGACCGAGCTCGCGAGGCCGCCGCGCGTCGTGGCCTCGACGCCAGCGTCGCCTCCGTCAGCCTCGGCTTCGACACCGTGCGCATCTTCGGACTGCGCGTTCGCGGTGGCGACGCCATTGTCGCCGATGTCCGCGAGGTCGACACCCACGCCGGCATCGTCGCGCTCGCCCTCGAGGGAAGCGGGGCCGTCCGTCGCGTCTCGCTCGAAGGGGTCCGCGTCTCGGTCGACCTCGGCGATTCAGATCTCCCCGATGTGCTGGAGCGTCTCCGTTCACCACGCGCGGAGGCGGCCCAGACCGATGGCGCCGGCCGTGCCCTCGAGGTCACGGATCTCGCGGTCGCGCTGAGCGATCGGCGGGGCGCGCTCCTCGTCCTGGAGCAAGGCGAGGTCGCGCTCTTGCCGGAGGGGATCGTCACCGCCCAGTTCGGAGCGGGTGCGCTCGCGCCCGACGCCGACGACGGCGTGAACGTGGGCCACCTGAGCGGCCGTTTGGAGCGAGACGACGAGGCGGGCTGGCGCCTCGCCGGCGCCGACGCCTCCGAGATCGCGGTCCGCTATCGAGAGCGCGAGGGGGCCAGACGTAGTCCGCTTCGAGATCGACTCGCCGACGCAGCGGCCATCCTCCGTGGCGCGCTCGGTGAGACGCCCGCTCGGCTCGACGACGAAGCCGGCGCCATCGAGGAGCTCGTGGACACCGAGTCCGACCGGCATGACGATCCCTCATCGGACGAAACCCGGTCGCGCGGTGCTCGGTCAGACGAAGCTCGGCCGAGCCGCCCCCGCGTCGCCCGGACCGAGGAATCGGTCTCGGCCGAAGATGGCGATGCGGAGTCCGATGAATCGGTGCCTGGGGATCGCGCCGCCGACGCCGAGTCCGACTCCGAACCCGGGGACGAGCCGGCTGGCCTCGCCGCGCTCATCGATCTCATCCGTCCGCGCCTGGCCGTCGGCGCCCTGATCCGCTTGGAGGGGATCTCGGTGGTCGCGAGCGGCGATCGCGACCGCCGCGTCCTTCGGGAGCTGGAGGCAGAGCTCGAGGTTCTGCCCGGCGGCCGCTATCGGCTCGAGGGCTCGGGGCGGCCAGGCAGGGGAGGGCGCCTCGGCTGGAACCTCACCGTGGATCCCGGCGCGCTGCGGGCCGAAGGCGATCTCGATTTCCAGCGCCTGCCCTTCGTCCTGCTCGTCCCATTCCTCCCGCGGCTCCCGTGGCACGAGGCTGAAGACACCAGGGTGAGCGGCGAGCTCTCGATTCATGGTGAGGGAGCGAGCCGGATCCACCTCGAGGGTCAGGTCTCCATCGACGATCTGGCCCTGAGCTCGCCGCGAATCGCCCCGAACCCCGTCGAGCGGATCGCGCTGTCGATCCAGGGGAGCGCCGACTGGGTCCCGCTCGATCGCCGCCTGGAGATCGAGAGCGCGGAGCTCGGCCTCGGCCAAGCCCGGGTCAACCTGACCGGCGCGCTCGAGTGGCCCGCCGATCACTACCGCGTCGACGTGCGGGCGACCCTGCCGCCCACCGACTGCGACCTCGCGGTGGGCGCCATCCCGGCTGATCTCCTGGCGGAGCTCTCGGGCTTCACCTTCACCGGCCGGATGGGCGGCCAGCTCCTCCTCCGCGTCGACTCCCGGGATCTCGGGGCCACCCGCCTTCGGGTCCACGTCGCCAACGGCTGCGTCTTCGACACCGCCCCCGCGATCGCCGACGTCCGTCGCTTCGAGGCGCCTTTCATCCACCGGGTCGTCGAACCGGATGGCGGCGCCTTCGAGATGGAGACCGGCCCGGGCACCCTCGAGTGGACCCCGATCACCCGGATCAGCCCCTACTTCATCCAGGCCGTCCTGGGCCATGAAGACGCCGGCTTCTACCAGCACTCCGGCTTCAGCGTCTCGTCCATCGAGCGCGCACTGGTCCGGAACCTCGAAGCGGGCCGCTACGTCTACGGCGCCTCGACCATCACCATGCAGTTGGTGAAGAACGTCTTTCTCCATCGCGAGAAGACCCTGGCCCGCAAGGTCCAGGAGGTGCTGCTCACGTGGTGGATCGAGTCCATCATGGAGAAGGACCAGATCCTCGAGCTGTACCTGAACGTCATCGAGTACGGCCCGCGGGTCTACGGCATCCGTGCCGCGGCGATGCACTACTTCGGGCGCATCCCGGCCGAGCTGGGACCCGCGGAGTCGGCCTACCTCGCGACGATCCTGCCCAACCCCAAGGCGTTCCACGAGCACTGGGAGGAGGGCATGATTCCCGAGCGTCACCGTCGCCGTGTGGAGCGCTTCGTGAACACCCTGGAGGCTCGCGATCGATTCAGCCAGTCCGACGCCTCCAGCGCACGGGCCGACCTCCCCGAGCTCCGGTTCCATCGGCCCGGGGACCCCCTCCCGGCACGCCGGGAGCAGGACGATTCCATGGCCGAGGATGCCGCGCTCGAGGAGACCCAGCGGTTCTGACCCAGCGCCTCGACTGCGAGGCCGTCGCCGCCTGCTTCAGCGGAAGCGCGCCTCGGGAGAGATGTAATAGAAGCCCTCGAGGCTCGCCTGGGCGAGCACGCGACCGGCGAGCGCGCGTTGAACCGTCGCCAGATCGAAGCCATCCGGCACTTCCAGGGTCTCGACATCTGTCGCGAAGAGCTGAAACTCGTACCAGTGAATCAGGTCATCGTTCCACGGCGGACAGGGGCCGTCATAGCCGAAGTAGCGTCCCTGCATCTCGGCGTCGTCCGCGAACCAGCGCGTGTAGTCATTGAGACCATGTCGCATGCCGTCCGGGACGTCGGTGAGCGACTTTCCCCCGACCGTCACGCCGCTCGAGAACTGGCCCTCCTCGAGCTCACGGTGATCCGCGGGGATGTCGATCAACACCCAATGAACGAAGTCTGTCCTGGGCATCTCCCGCGAAACACGCTCGCCACGCTCGTTGGCGAGGCTCACGTCCGAGGGCGCGTCATGGTCGACGCAGGTGATGACGAGTGATCTCGTGCCTTCGGGGACGTCATCCCAGGCGAGATGCGGGCTGACGTTGTCCGAGAGCTCGAAGCGCTCGTGCTCGGCCAGCTCTTGGGGATAGAAGCGGTGCCTACCGAACGCGTAGCGGGTGGGCATCGCGCGCCGATGGAGAAAACCGTCGCTGCGAAGCTTCATGCCCCCTCCCCCGCGGCTTCGAGGCGCTCGAGCTCTTCGAGTTGCCATCGAACCCGCAACGGCCGCATGTCGGTCCACACCGCCTCGATATAGTCGAGGCATGTCGTCTTGTCGCCCCGTACTCCCACTTCGACCCAACCTCGCGGCAGATCGCGTTCCTGGAACCAGATCGAGTACTGCTCGTCGTGATTGATGACGACGGTGTAGGCGCGCGTGTCTTCTTCTTCTTCCGACATCTGGGCTCAGCCTCCGGCTTCCCCCGCGGCCCCGACCATGCCGAAATCCGTTCCAGACAGCAAGCCCGACGCGCCGGGCGGCGCTACGACCCACTGAATGCTTGAAGAAGATCGGCGTCCAGCCTATGCAGGGCAGGCCCGGAAGGCCGCCCCGCCGGCGGCAGGAGGACCCGATGGCCAGACTTTCGTCTCTCTTGATCTTCCTCGGCGCCGTGGGGGTGTCGTTGGCGGCCTCGTTGGCGACCACGTCGACGGCCCACGCCTACCGCATCCCGATCAACATCGAGTCGGTGCCGCCAGGCGCCACGGTGTACCTGGACTCGACGTCGAGCCCGCCGCTCGGGACCACGCCGCTCCGCAACGTGCGGGTCGAGCGGGGTGAGCACACGATCATCTTCCAGCTCCTCAACCACGAGGAGGCGCGCCTCCAGGTCAACGTGCGGCGCCGCCGCGAGACCTTCCGCGCGGTGCTGCGAGCGCTCGGGACGATCGAGGTGTCGGCGGGGAACGCCGGCGCGCAGGGCGCGAACGTGTTCGTGGATGGCCGGCAGGTCGGCGGCGCGCTCGGCTCGACGCCGATCCGCGTGACCGATCTGCAGCCCGGCCGCCACCAGGTCCGAGTGCAGCGCGAGGGCTACGACACCTTCGAGCAGTGGGTCGAGGTCGGCGGAGGACAGATGGTCCGCGTCGCCGCGGTGATGCAGCAGTCGGCGCCCGACACGGGGTCGATCCTGGTCAGCGGGCCTCCAGGGGCGCCGGTGTTCCTCGACGGCACGCCGCGCGGCTCGACGCCGACCGTGATCGACGGGGTCGCGGTGGGCGCGCACACGGTCGAGATTCGGCCGCCGGGGCTGCCGCCCTACAGTCAGTCGGTGACGGTGCTCGCCGGGCAGCGGGCGACGGTCGCGATGCCCGCCCAGCAGGGGGGGACGCTCCGGGTGCTCGCCAGCGCGCCTGGGGCGGTGATCAGCATCGACGGAGAGGTGCTCGGGCCGTCGCCGGCCAGCCGCGAGGGGCTCGCCGCGGGTGAGCACATCGTCGAGGCGACGGCGGAGGGCTACCAGCGCGCGCGCCAGACGGTGACCGTCGAGGCGGGCCAGCAGCGGGTGGTCTCGCTCGACATGGAGCAGGTTGTCGGCGAGCCCGGCCGCATCGTGGTGGAGTCGAACGTCGACGGCGCCGCGGTGCTCATCGACGGCGAGGAGCGCGGGACGGCGCCCGTGGTGCTGACGCCGGAGGCCGGGCCGCACGCGATCGTGGTGCGCGCCGACGGGCACCAGGAGTACAGCACGACCTGTGAGACGCGCCCGGGGCAGAACTGCGAGGTCGACGCGGTGCTCGTGCCGCAGCAGGTCCGCGTCCGCGTGGCCGTGCAGCCGGGGATCCGCGGGGCGCAGCTCTACGTGGACGACGAGCTGGCGGGGCCGGTTCCCTTTGACGGCACGCTCCCGGCGGGCTCGCATGTGCTCGTGGTGCAGGCGCCCGAGCACGAGGAGTTCCGGCAGCAGGTGCTGCTGACGCCGAGCTCGGAGGTGCGACCGTTCGACATCACGCTGCCGCACATCACGGACGGCATCTCGGACGAGGAGCGGCAGACGCTGGTGCAGGAGGACGAGCGTCGGCGCGGCGCGGCGGTCACGCACTCGGCGGCGCCGCTGGTCGTGAACCAGGCGACGATCGATCTCTCGCTCGGCTGGCCGTATCTCGCGGAGATGAGGCTCAGCGTCGGGCTGCTCGACTGGCTCGACGCGGGCTTCTCGGTGCGCAGCTTCGGCCGGCTCACCGAGTTCGAGGGGCGGGTGCGCGCGGGCTACCGGCCCATCGAGCAGCTCGCGGTCGGCGGTCAGGTCCGCTTCGGCGGCGGCATCGGCCCGGAGCTCGGACACCGGCAGCCCGACTACAGCGGGATCATGCCCGTCCCGACGGTCACCGAGCGCTACGACACGCGGCCGAGCACGCCGGACATGGCGCAGGAGTTCAGCTACCCCATCAACAGCGTGTTCATGAGCCTCGAGGCGATGGGCAGCCTGCACTTCTCGGACACGGGCGCGTTCACGCTCTGGGTCGGGCTCGATCTGTCGAGCGACGAGTACGGAGGGCACCCGTTCAACAGCGGCGTCTACCTGGACTACGACCGCGCGGGCACCCCCTACTGCACCGTGGATGCGGTGACGAGTGACCTCAGCTGCCCGCGCGAGGACTGGGCTCGGGTCCGCCTCGGAGGGACGCTCGAGCTGGTGCTCACGCGCAACTGGAACCTGTGGTTCCTGCTCGAGGGCATCCTGAACCAGGCGCCGCGCCGGATCATGGGCAACCTGCTCGGCATCGAGGCGAACGACACGCAGTTCTATTTCCGCATCGGAACCACCTACAAGTTCTGATGGAGTGACCTCTCGTACCGTCGGGCCATCGGGGCGGGCATGGCGGCGGGCCGCCGGGGTCGCGCTCTACGTCCTTCTCCTGCTCGCGCTCCCGCTCGAGGGGCGCGCGCAGGAGGAGCTGCCGAGGCTCGCAGGCGATCGGCCGCTCACGCTCCGACCGACGGACCGGACCCGGGTGCTCGCCTCGCGGGTGGTGCGGGTCCTCGCGCTCCGGCTCGACGTGGCGGTGGCGGTCGGCGAGGACGCGCCGCCGGAGGTGCTCGAGGCGGTGCCCGAGGGGCACCTCGCGATCGATCGCAGCGAGGACGAGGTCCGTCTCGTGCTGGCCGGTCCCGAAGGCCAGGTGTTCCGGAGCGAGGTGACGCTCGGCGCGGAGCGGGAGGGGAGAGCCCGCGCGGTGGCCCTCGCCATCGAGGCGCTACGGGACGCCGCCCTCGACGGGCCGCCCGAGGGCACGGCGACGCAGCGCTCCTATCCGCACGACGGGCAGCAGATCCTCTGGATCTACCGGGAGCGCGAGGGGGGGCTCTTCGGGCCGCGGCCGCGGCAGGAGGCGCTCGCGAAGCCGTCGATCGGGCTGGGCTTCATGCTGGGCATGTCCACCGAGCGGGAGACGATCATCGTCGGTCCCCGGATCGCGCTCGGGCTGTGCCTCGACTCGAGCTGCGTGGTGCTCGAGGGGGACTTGCCGGTGCTCCCAGAGGAGAGCGCGTCCTGCGACGGGCGCCGCATCCAGTACCGGCCGATCAACCTCGCCCTGCGGCTGCAGCTCAGACCGATCGTGGTCGACGACGTGTCCGTGGCGTTCGACTTCGGGATCCTCAGCCGCTTCGGGCTCGCGAACCTCGTGGGGGTCGACGTGAGCCGCGTGGCCACGGACTTCGGGGTGCGCGGGGGCATCGAGGGGGCGTGGCGTTTCGCGGCCCCGTTCGAGCTGGTGCTCGAGGTCGGCGCCGACATCCACACGTCTCCGGCCGTGTTCATCCGCAGCACGCGGCCTCCGCCCGGCATGCCCGAGATCTGCGATCGCGCGGTGGAGCGGGTGCTGGTCGAGGATCTGGTGACGATCTGGGCGACGCTCGGCGTGAGGTTGCGCCCATGACGCGTCGCCGGGTGGAAAACGGACCACCGCGCGACGACTCCCGGGTGTGGGAGCGTTGATGGCGGAAGACCGGCTGGTCGCGATCGAGGGAGGGCTGTCCGAGGAGGAGGCGCTCCTGCGCGACGCGTCGAGCGGCGACGACGCGGCCGTGCGCCGCCTCTATCGCGCGCACGTCGACCGGGTCCATCGGTGCGTGGCCCGGATCCTCGGGCCTCATGATCCCGACGTCGACGACGTCGTCCAGCAGGTCTTCCTCGCGGCGCTCGACGGGCGCTTCGACGGGCGGAGCAAGCTCTCGACCTGGATGGTCGGCATCGCCACGCGCCGGGCGCTGGACGCCAGCCGGGCGCGCGCGAGGCGGCACCGGTGGTCGAAGGTCACCGAGTGGGTCGGCCTCGGGCGGCCGGCCGAGGCGCCGAACGCGCGCCACGACGCGCTCAGCCAGGCGGAGGCGGCGCTGGCCACGCTCACGCCCGAGCAGCGAACGGTCTTCGTTCTCCACCAGGTGGAGGGCTACACTTTCAAGGAGATCAGCGAGATGACCTCGACCGGCATCTCAACCTTGCACGCGCGGCTCAAGGCCGCGCGGCGACGTCTCGACGAGCTGCTCGATGAGCTGCGCGACGAGGCGGACCCCGAGGAGGCGACCGATGAGCGGGCGTGAGCGAGGGAGCGAGGCGGCGGCGGAGCTGCTCCGTGCACACCCGCCGACGCTCGACGAGGTGGCCAAGGCGCGCGGCGAGCGGCAGCTCCTGACCGCCGCGGCGAAGCCCCGCGTCGCGGCGCAGGACGGGCCAGCCTCGACGGCCTCGCGCCGCAGCGGGCGCTGGGTCGCCGGCGTGGGGATCGCGGCCGCGGCGGCGCTGCTCCTGTGGCTGCGGCCGTGGGCTTCGCCGGACGAGCAGCCCGTCGCGCGCTTCGAGCTGCGCGAGGTCGACGCCACGTCGCAGCGGGGCACGCTCGAGGTCGGCTCCATCCTCGAGACGGGGCAGGGAGAGGTGGCGGAGGTCGCGGTCGACGACAGCCGGGTGCGGCTGGCGCCGGGCAGCCGGATGCGGATCGCCACGCTCTCGGAGGGCCGCACGGACCTGGAGCTGGAGCGCGGCGAGGTGACGGTGGAGTTCCATCCCCGCCAGCGCGGGCGGGAGCACCTGACGGTGTCGACGGCCCACGCGCGGGTGGAGGTCGTGGGCACGGTGTTCACGGTGCGCGCTCGCGAGACGGAGACGGACGTGGAGGTGCGCGAAGGGGTGGTGCGCGTGGTGCCGCTCCGCGCCGGCGGGCCGAGAGAGCTTCACGCGGGCGAGTCGGCGACGGTCGGGGCGCCGCAGCCGAGCGCCGCGGCGTCGCCCTCGGCGGGCTCGCCGAGCGAAGCGAACGGCGAGCCGGGGAGGGAGGCCGCGTCGGAGCCCGAGCGCGTCGTGCCGGCTGCTGAAGAGGCCGCTGAGGGGGAGGCGCCCGCGCCCCCGCGGCCTCCGTCGCCGGCCGAGCGCCTGGCGACCGCGCGCCGGTGGCTCACCCACGGACGCGTCGACCGCGCCGAGCCCGAGCTGCGCGCGGTGCTGGCCGCGCGCGCCCCCGCCGCCGTGCACGCGGAGGCCGCGACGCTGCTCGGCGATCTGACGCAGCGCTCGGGGCGCCTCGAGGAGGCGGCCTCGCTCTACGCGCGCGCGGCCACGCTGGGGGAGGGCGGGGTCGTCGGACACAACGCCATCTACGCGCTCGCGCGGCTCCAGGAGCGTCGGCTCCGGGATCGGGCCGCCGCCCGCGCGAGCTACGCGCGCTACCTGGACGAGGCCCCGGAGGGCGCGCTGGCCAGCCAGGCGCGCCACGCGCTCTGTCGGCTCGGGGACCGCGCGCGCTGCGAGGGAGCGCCTTGAGGCGCCTGCTCGTCCACGCGCTCGCGACCACGCTCCTGCTCGCCGGGCCGGGGTGCTACCCCGAGATCCGCCTCGACGATCCCGACGGCTCGCCGCCCCCCTGGGACGCGGGCTCGACCTACATCCCGCCCGCGGGCAAGTGCGTGCAGGCCGCGGGCGTCGATCTCCTGCTCGTGGTCGACAACTCCAACTCCATGATCGAGGAGCAGGCGAGCCTGGCCGAGCAGCTCCCGACCCTCGTCCGCCGGCTCGTCGATCCGCCGGACGAGGACCTCGACGGCGTGCCCGACTGGGCCGCCATCACGGATCTGCAGGTCGGGGTGGTCTCGACGGACATGGGCACCGGCGGCTACGCGGTCCCGACCTGCGCCAGCGCCGACTTCGGCGACGACGGCATCCTGCGCACGGAGGGCAACGGCCCGGGGTGCATGCCGGACTATCCACCGTTCTTCGCGTTCACCCCCGGCGGAGGCACGACCCCGGAGGAGTTCGCGGCGGACGTGGCCTGCGTCGCGCGCGCGGGCACGGGCGGCTGCGGCTTCGAGCAGCCGCTCGAGGCGGCGCTGAAGGCGGTGTCGCCCTCCAGCCGTCCGACGCGGTTCTTCCGCGACACCACCGGGCACGCGGACGGGCTCAACGCGGGCTTCGTGCGGCCCGACACGCTGCTCGCCATCGTCGTCATCTCGGACGAGGAGGACTGCTCGGCCCGCGATCCGGAGCTCTTCGACCCCTCCAGCCCCGTGTACGGGGCCACGGACCTGAACCTCCGCTGCTTCGTGCACGCGGACGAGGCGGTGCAGCCGATCTCCCGCTACGTCGACGGGCTGACCGCGCTGCGGGCGTCCCGCCCCGATCTCCTCGCCTTCGGCCTGATCGGCGGGATCCCCACGGAGCTGGCCACCGACGCCACCTCGACCGACGGGGCGTTCATCGAGATCCTCGCCCACCCGGCCATGGAGGAGCGGGTCGACCCGGAGAACCCCAACCGGCTCGTGCCTTCCTGCGACGTGCCGGGGAGGGGGCAGGCCTTCCCGCCGCGGCGGCTCGTGCAAGTGGCGCAGGCGCTCGGGGCTGCGCGCTCCACCGTGCAGTCGATCTGCCAGGACGACTTCTCCCCGGCGGCGCGGGACCTGGCGCGCCTCTTCGGGACACGGGCGTGCCAGCGCTTCGAGGAGTGATCGCCGCGGCGCCCATCCGTGGTAGCGTGGCGTCATGATCGAGGGGCTCTTCATCGTCCTCGAGGGCGTCGACGGCGCGGGCACGACCACGCACACGGCGTTGCTCGCGCAGGCCCTGCGGGCCAAGGGGCTTCCCATCACCACGACGCGGGAGCCGAGCGACGGCCCGGTGGGCGTCCTCATCCGTCAGATCTTGACGGGGCGCGTGGTCGTCCCGGGCATCAGCGGCAACCGGCCGTCGTCGTGGAGCACGATGGCCCTGCTGTTCGCGTCCGATCGGCTCGATCACCTCGAGGCGACGATCCACCCGAACCTGATGGACGGGGTGACGGTCATCAGCGACCGCTACGACTACAGCTCCGTGGCCTACCAGTCGGTCACCGCCGGTGAGGAGCCGGGCACGGTGGAGTGGGTGCGCGAGATCAACCGCCACGCGCGCCGGCCCGATCTCACCATCGTGCTCGACGTGGAGCCCGACGAGGCGGCCAAGCGTCGGAAGGAGCGCGCCGCGGGGCGCGAGATCTACGACGGGAGCGAGCTGCAGCACCTCCTCGCCACCTTCTACAAGAACATCGACGAGCACTTCCCCGACGATCGCATCGTGCACATCGACGCGATGGCCGACATCGACACCGTGGCGGCGCAGGTGCTCGAGGCGGTGCGCGAGCTGCGCGGCGACTGAGGGAGAGTCCCTCGGCGAGACTGCGGCACCCACTCGTTTCGTCGCCGCGGAGACGGCCTCGCGCTGGTATCCTCCCCGCGATGCCGTTCCCGCAGTATGGATTCGCGCTCTGGCTCGCCGCCAGCCTGTTCCTCCTCTCGTGCGCGCCAGAGGCCGACACCACCTGGCGCCAGGTCCCGGAAGCCGAAGCCGGCGGCTGGGGCATGAACGTGTGGGCCCCCACGCCCGACGAGGTGTTCGTGGTCGGGGGACGACCCGAGCGGGGCGCGATCATGCGCGAGCTCGACGGAACCTGGGCGCCGCTGCCGGTCCCCGACGGCGTCGGGCTCGTCAACTGGGGTTTCGGTTTTGGCGATGGGGAGGTCGTCTTCGTGGCCAACGGGGGAACGGCGCTCCGGTGGGATGGCGCGTCCTTCACCGTGCAGGAGACGCCGACGACCGAAGACCTCTGGGGCGTGTGGGGCGCGTCCCCCGACGATCTCTGGGCCGTCGGCGGCTCGGGCTTCGCCGAGTCGGAGGCGGTCATCGTGCACTGGGACGGGAGCGCGTGGACGCAGGTCGAGCTGCCGCCGCTCGAGCGCGACTCGCGCGGCCTGTTCAAGGTGTGGGGCACCGGGGCCGACGACGTCTACGCGGTCGGGCACCTCGGGCTCGTGCTGCACTGGGACGGCGCGACCTGGACGGAGCTCTTCGTGGGCGCCTCGAACGATCTCGTCTCCCTCTGGGGCACGGGCCCGGATCACATCGTGATCGTCGGGGGCCGGAGCAACGGCAGCGTCTCGTTCTGGGATGGGGAGACCTGGACGACCGAGATCCTGGGCCCCATCCCGGGGCTGAACGGGGTGTGGATGCGCACCCCCGGCGTCGCGCACGTGGCCGGCACCCGGGGGCGGATCTTGAAGGTGCGAGTGCCGAGCTTCGAGTACGAGGAGGCGCCGGTGATCGACGAGCGGCCGTTCCACTCCATCTTCGGGGTGGGCGACCGACTGATCGCGGTCGGTGGGACCATCGGGGTCCCCTTCGAGCCCTACGAGGGGCTCGTGTACGAGCGCAGCCTCGCCGGGGACGAGTGAACCATGAGTGAGATGAACCTGTACCTCATCGCGGGCGCCGCGGCCGTGGTGCTCGTCGGCTCGCTGGTGCTGCTCGCGCGGACCGGCGGCGATCCGGCCCAGCCCGAGCCGGACGCGAAGAAGAAGCCTCCGAAGCGCCCCACGTCGCCGAAGCCGATCGAGCCGCTGGAGGCGCAGGAGGGCGACGCGGAGGAGGTGACGATCGTGCGCCTCCAACTCGATCCGTCCGACTTCCCCGACGTGATCTTCGACGACGAGTCGGAGGAGATCGATCCCGTCGCCAAGGCGATCCAGCTCGTGGCCGACGACGGCGCGGACGAGGACGAGCCCACGCGCACGAGCGCGGTCATCCTCGTGAGCGCGGCCGGGCAGACCGACCGCGGGCAGAAGCGGAAGCGCAACGAAGATCGCTTCCTTCGGTTGGATGGCCACGGCGTCTACGCGGTCGCGGACGGCATGGGGGGCTACGCGGGCGGAGACGTCGCGAGCGAGACCGCGGTGGAGACGATCGCGCAGGCGTTCCGCGAGTCGAGCTTCGAGGGCAAGGTGCGCGGCGACCTTCCGCGGCGCGCGATGGAGCTCGCCCAGGCGGTGCAGATGGCGAACATCGCCATCTTCCGCGAGGCGCTCCGTCAGCCGCACCTCGAGGGCATGGGGACCACGCTCGTCGCCACGCGGTTCGCGCTCCGCAAGGAGCGGCTCTACCTCGCGCACGTCGGAGACAGCCGCTGCTATCGCATCCGCGGCGGCGAGATCCAGCAGCTCACCACCGATCACACGCTGGGCAACCTCGGCCTGACGGGACCCCACGCCGCGTACCTCAGCCGCGCGCTCGGCATCAAGCCGGAGGTCACCATCGACGTCATCGTCGGCAAGCCCGAGCCGGGGGATCTCTACCTGCTCTGCTCGGATGGGCTGACCAAGATGATCCCGGACGACGAGGAGATCCTCCGGGTGGTGAACGAGAACCCGAAGAACATGGACCTCGCGGTGCAGAAGCTCGTCGATCTCGCGAACGAGCGGGGCGGCAAGGACAACGTGACCGTATTGCTCGTCGGCGTCCGGCTCCCCGCCGACCTGGGTCTCCCCGACTGAGCGACGACGGTGCTCGAGGTCTCCGGTAGTCCCGCGGGTGCGTATGAGGTGATCGCGCACCTCAAGCGTGGAGGTATGGCGAACCTGTACCTCGCGCACCGCAACGGGGCCGCGGGGTTCCGGCGGCTCGTCGCGGTGAAGGTCATCCACCCGGACATCGCGGAGGACGCGCGCTCGGTCGCCATGTTCGTCCAGGAGGCGCGCGTGACGGCGCGCATCGCGCACCCGAACGTGGTGCACGTGGAGGACCTCGGGGAGGTCTCGGGCACGTACTTCCTCGTCATGGAGTACATCCACGGCGGCTCGCTCGCGCAGCTGCTCAACGCGCTCTCGGAGAAGAAGCGGCGCCTGGCGCCCGAGGTCGCCGTGGCCATCGCCGCGCGGATCGCCGAGGGGCTGCACGCGGCGCACGAGGTCACGGACGCGTCCGGCGCGCTCATCGGGCTCGTGCACCGGGACGTGAGCCCGCAGAACATCTTGCTGTCGCACAAGGGCCACGTGAAGCTGATCGACTTCGGCGTGGCGAAGAACCCGGCCGCCAGCGACCTCAGCCAGGTCGCGACGCTGAAGGGCAAGATCCGCTACATGTCGCCCGAGCAGGCTGGCCTGCGAGATCTCGACCGGCGCAGCGACGTGTACTCCCTCGGGCTGGTGCTCTGGGAGATGCTGACGATGCGTCGGCCGTTCCAGGGGCAGAAGGTCTTCGACATCCTCCAGGAGGTGCGCGAGCCGAACATCTCGCCGCCCGCGCGCTACGCCTCCGACGTGCCGCCGGCCCTCGACGCGGTGGTGATGCGCGCGCTGTCGCCCGACCCGGAGGACCGACACGCGGACGCCAAGGACTTCCGCCGCGATCTCGTCCGCGCCTTCCCGCGCGCCGCCGCGATCGACAGCGTGCACCTCGCCGATCTGCTGGTCAGCATCCTCGGGGATCAGCTCGAGGACGTGCGCGGCAAGTTCCCGGAGGAGGTCTCGCAGGTGCTCGCGGCGGAGCAGGAGCGCGCGCGCGAGCTGCTCCGCGAGCGGCGGCGCGAGGAGGCGCCCACCTTCCCGATGCTCGACGGTCGCATGGCGACGATGACCCAGCGCTACGAGCTGGCGGCGTTCCAGATCGACGCCCTGGACGAGGTGAGCGATCTCGACGTGACCGGGCTGAGCGGCGAGGAGGAGATCCCCTCGGCGATCGAGCACACGCGCCCCGGGACGCCCAGCTCGCTCCAGCTCGAGCGAGTCCCGGCGCGACGCCAGCCCGCGCTCGAGGAGGAGGACGAGGAGGCGACCGAGGTCCGCACGCCGACCATCGTGCGCATCCTCGCCGCGCTCCAGGCGCGCGAGGGACCGCAGCTCTCGGATGAGACCGGGACGCTGACCACGGCGTCGACGCCGAGGGAGGCGCGGCGGCCGGTGGACGCCCTCGCGCCGCCCGACCCCGTGGCGCGCCCGAGCGCTCCGGCGCGCCTCGAACGGTCGCTGCGCTGGCTGCTCGTCGGGGTCGCCATCCTGGCCCTCAGCGTGCTCTCGGCGATCGGCACGTGGCTCGTGTTGCGCTGAGAGACCGGATATCCTCGGAGGATGCAGAAACGCAGCGCGGAGCGGCACGCCGTCTGGGTGCCGGTTCAAGTTTCGGGCGACAGCGGGGAGGTCACGCTCGGCGTGAGCGACGACGTGAGCGAGGGGGGCATCCGCATCGTCAGCCCCGTCACCCGCGAGGTCGGCTCCCGCGTCGAGGTCGCCCTTCACTTCCCGGATGGGACGAAGCGAAACGTGACCGGTGAGGTCGTGCGCATCGAGCCCAACGAGGATCCGGATGGGCTCTTTCCGCACCGGGTCGCGGTGGCGTTCTCCGAGCCGATCGCGGGGCTCGAGCCGCTGCTCGAAGAGGTCGAGTCGCTCATCTGACGCGCAGGGCGTCGCCGATCGCGTGGTCGTCCAGGGCGCCCGCCGCGACCTCGAGCGCCTGCTTGGTCGCGCCGTGGCAGCGGAGGGTGGTGTCTCCGGCCGGCACGCGCCGCTCGATCGCGACCACGGTGCCGTCGGTGTCGGCGAAGAGGATGTCGATCGAGAAGTCGACGCCCGCGTTGTAGAAGCAGATCTCCTGCTCGACCGGGAAGTCGAAGTACATGCCCTCGCCCGGACCGAGCGGGGCGTGGCCCATCAGACCCTGGCGCCGCTCCTCCTCGGTGTCCGCGACCTCGGCGCAGACCTCGAGGCTCGAGGCGACGCCGATCACGGCGAGGGGGAGCTCGTCGTCGGGGCATCCGCACGCGGCCAGGAGCGCCAGCGCGAGCCACAAACTGGACGCGCGGCGCCCACGTACGTAGGAGATCAGGGCGATGCCCCAGCCTCGACTGCTCCTCGTCTGTGTCACCTCGCTGGCCTTCGCGTGCGGCGGGCCCTCGCGCTCGGTCGCGGTCGAGGAGCCCGTCGCCGAGGTGGATCCTGGCACGCTGCCGCCCGCCGCGCCCCCGGCGCGCGAGGGCGCGATCGCCCGCGCGGAGCTCGACGAGGTGCTCGCCGGGGGCCCGGGACGCTTCCTCCAGCAGGTCGAGACGGAGCCGCACCTCGAGGAGGGGCGCTTCGTGGGCTTTCGCCTCCGCGCGCTGCGCGCCCCCTGGATGAGCGGCGTCGATCTCCGCGAGGGGGACACGCTCGTGAGCGTCAACGGCATGCCGGTCGAGCGGCCCGAGCAGGCGCTCTCGGTCTGGAACGGTCTGCACGTGGCCAGCGAGCTCACGGTGGAGATCCTGCGCGACGGCGAGCCGCGCCAGCTCCGCTTCGCGATCGAAGAGGAGTGACGCGGCGGTGGCGTCACGCGGCCGACCGATCCACAACGGGCCGAGGAAGCTCCGGCGGGTGTCCGCGTAGGAGCAGTGTCCGCGTAGGAGCTGTCAGCGAGGTCTCGATATGCGCCGTCTGATCACCATCGCCCTGGGGCTCTCGTGCCTGGGGCTCGTCTCTTTGGCCTTCGCGCCGCGCGCCGACGCGCAGGTCTATGTCGTCGAGGAGAGCCAGGCCGAGGAGCAGGTGGTCGAGCGCGGCTACGTGCAGGGGCAGGGCCGCGGCATCCAGTACGGAGCGCACCTGGTCTCGCCGATCTACGTGACCGACATCCGCCGGGGCGTCGGAGGGTCTGAGATCCTCGGGGCCGGGGGCGGCATCGGCGTGCAGGGCCGGATCGGCTGGGAGTTCCCGATGGGGTTCACCCTCGAGGCCATCGGCGGGCTGGCCGCCAACGGGGTCGACACCCTCGGCATGGACGATCGGAGCGCGGTGCTCCTGCGCTTCGACGTCGGCCTCGGCGCCCGGTACATGATCTTCAACGCGACCGCCTTCGTGCCCTTCATCCAGGTGCAGGCCGGGTTGCGTTTCTACAATTTCGAGTGGACGGTCGGCGGCGGCGAGACCGACGGCGAGCTGACGCTCCCGCTCGGCGGCGCGATCGGGGCCCAGATCGAGCTGACGCCCTTCTTCGGGCTCGAGTTCGGCTGCGCGGTCGACTACTCGGTCACGCCCGGTGACTGGTTCGCGGAGGGCTTCGTCGCGGTGACCCCCTTCGCCGGCGTGACGCTCTACCTCTACGACGAGAACGAAGAGTAGGGCGTCAGAAGGCGCCCTCGAGCGCGATCTGCCCGGGGCGGATCGTCACCCGGGCGCGGGCCCGCGCGGCGGCGTCGACGTCGTCTTCGCTCGGCGCGGTGAGCCAGAGCACCAGCCCGAGCCCTCCGACCAGCCCGCCCACCACGGTCGTCGCGATGGTGACGCCGCGGATGACGTTCTGGGTCTGCTGGTCGTCGGCGAGCGCCTGCCCTTCGGCCTCGATCTCGCGGCAGCGCGAGTCGAAGCCCTCCGTGACACAGCGGCCCTGGAGCTCCGCGTTGATCGCGCGGACGCGCGCGTCGGTGCCGCTGATCTCCGCCTCGTTCCAGATGAGGAAGGCCAGCCCGCCCGCGAGCGTCACCCCGCCCGCGGTCGCGAGCACCAGGCCCTGGGTGCGGAGGCTCGCGGCCTCGTCCAGCCGGCGCTGGCGGGCGTCCAGGGTCCAGGCGAGCGGCGGGACGATCACCACCGTGCTCCCCGGAGGGACGCGGAGCGTGCCCCGATAGGGCTGGCGATCGGTGACCTCGAGGGTGATCTCGTGCGCGCCGACCGGCAGGTCGAGCGCTTCGCCGAGCATCTGCTCGCCGTCGACCTGCACGAGGTAGGGCGCGTCGGGGAGCTCGAGCCGCACCCTGCCGATCTCGTCGGGCGCGGGGTTCGGCGAGCGGCGCATGTCGAAGCGGAGCTCCACCTCGGCGCCCTCCTCGATCGAGACCTGTCGCTCCTCGGAGCGGTAGCCGGCCCGCTCCGCGGTGACGGTGTGCGTGCCGGCGCGCAGCGGCAGGGTGCTCGTGAGCGGCGTGACCCCGACCGGCTCGCCGTCCACCGCGATCTGCACCTCCGGGATGGCGCTCACGACGCGCAGGTTGCCGCGCGGGATCACCTCTTCGCGGAGCGACACCTCGAGGCGCTCTTCGGTCTGCCCGGCGATGGAGACCGCGCGGCGCACCGCCTCGCGACCGGGCGCGTGCACCTCGACCGTGTGCGTCCCGGCCGACAGCGGGATCGGCACGTTGAGCGGGGTCGTGGCGACGTCGACGCCGTCCACCGCGATCGTCGCGCCCGAGACGTCGACGCGGACCATCAGGTGGCCGACGCGCGCGCGCTGCTCGTCGAGCGCCGCCTGCGCCTCGCGTCGCCTTCGCGCGTCGATCTCTTCGCCGGCCTCCTGGAGGTATCGCTCGTAGGCGCGGGTCGCCTCCACCGCGTGCCCGAGCGCGGCGTGCACGCGGGCGAGGTTGTAGAGGGTCTGGTGCGCGGGCGCGAGCTCGTAGGCGCGGGCCAGCTCGGCGAGGGCCGCGTCGTAGCGCTCCTCGTTGAAGAAGGTGATGCCGCGATCGAAGTGCGCGGCCGCGCGCACGCGCGGGTCCTCCTCTTGGGCGGCCGTGTCTTGGGCGGCCGTGTCCTGGGCGGCCGCAGGCGAGGCGCCGAGCAGCTGCGAGAGCGAGAGCAGCGAGATGGAGAGTAGGTGGGCGCGCATCATCGATAGGGGTTCGGGTCGAGGCCCGCCGCGCGAGCCCGGTTGCCGCCGCCAGGCCGCGCCTCCGGCGACGGGCGCGTGGGCGACTCTCGTTCTTCGCCGACGCCGGCGTCGGGCTGCGTCTCGGCGCGCGCGACGGACGGCTCCGCTTCGGCCTCCGCCGCTCCCTCGGCCTCTCCCTCGGCCTCTCCTTCGGACGCGAGCGCGTCGCTCGGCGGGGCGTCCACGGTCGGCTCGGGGGGCGTGGGCTCGCGCGTGAGCTGCCAGGGCAGCACGAGCGCGAGCACGGCCGCGGCGCCGAGCGCGGCCCAGCCCCAGCCGGGCATCCCGCCGTCGGAGCGCTCCTCGGGCGGGGGCGGCGGCGCGCTCAGCGCGTGGACCTCGGACGAAGCGTCGGGGTCGACGGGACGGTCGGACGCGCGCGGCGCCTGGTCGCGCGTCTCGCCGTATCCGATGGTCGAGCGGCCGCTGTCCGAGATGGTGCGCGCGCGCTTCTTCGTCCCGCCGCTCCCGAGGGGCACCAGATCACGCCGGAGCGCCTCCGACGTCGGGTAGCGCACGTCCGGGTCACGGTGGAAGGCGCGGTGCACGATCTCGCACCAGTCGTCGTCGAGGTCGGGGCGGCGCATGCGCAGCGGCACGCACTCTCCGGCGCCGATCTTCACGAAGAGCTCCCCCACGCTCTCCGCCTCGAACGGGAGCCGACCGGTGAGCGACTCGTAGAGGATCACGCCCATCGCGTAGACGTCGGTCCGCGCGTCGACTTTCTTTCCGGAGGCCTGCTCGGGTGACATGTAATACGGCGTGCCGACGAGGGTGCCCTCCGCGGTGAGCCGCGTCGGCGCCTCTTCGGCTCCGAGGTCGAACTTCGACACGCCGAAGTCGAGGATCTTCACCCGCTCCTCGTCGTCGTCGCCCGCGATGAGGAAGATGTTCTCCGGCTTGACGTCGCGGTGCACGATCCCGGCCTCGTGCGCGACGGCGACCCCCTCCGCGACCTGCGCCATGATGTTGGCGAGGCGCTTCGGGGCGATCTTCCCCTCGGTCTGCATCAGGTCGTAGAGCGTCTGCCCGTGGAGCAGCTCCATGAGCACGTAGGCCGAGCCGTCCTCGAGCCGGCCCGCGTCGTAGGTCTCGACCACGTAGGGCGTGGCGAGCGTCCCGGCGACCTTCGCCTCGCGCAGCAGGCGCTTCATGAAGCGCGGCCGGTCGGCGTACTTCGCGTGCACCACCTTGAGCGCGCGGCGGTGTCCGGTCAGGCGGTGCTCCACCTCGTAGACCACGCCCATGCCGCCGCCGCCGAGCCGGCGGATCACCTCCAGCTTCCCGAGCAGGATCTGGCCGACGAGGGGATCCTCGGTGGTCATCTGCCCTCACCGTAGCTGCGTCGCTCCAGCGCGCCCAGCTCCCGCAAGAGGACGACCCCCGCTCGGGCTCGCGCCGGGCTCGCCGCGATCCCCTCGAGCTCGGAGAGGCCGCGAGGCACCGCGCACGCGGTCCAGAGCGCACAGAGCGACTCCGAGGCGCCGCAGTCGGACGGGTCGACCTTCGTGGCCACGAGGACGAGGTCGCGACCCAGGCTCGCGTCCTCCAGGCCCGCCTCGACGCGGCGGAGCGCGCCGGTCTCGAAGACCTCCCACGGGTCGAGCTGGAGCGGGAAGGCGCGCTCCGGTCGGTGCACGTCGCGGTAGAGCGCCACGTGCCCGCGCTTCCAGAGGAACAGGTCGAGCAGCTTGTCGCGCACCTGCTCGCTGATGTGCCGGAAGACCTGGACCGCGTCGACGAGGCCGAGCGCGACGAGGGTCTCGCCCAGCCGGCCCTCGAAGCGCGGCATGGTGGCGAGCGCGATGTCCAGCTCGTGCCGCTCGAGCACGCCGCGCTTGACGAGGAACTCCCCGAGCAGCTCCTCGGGCCGGTTCGAGGTCACGAACACGGGCACGCCCTGCTCGAGGTACACCTCCTTGCGCACCCCGCCGTCCTCGCAGAGCAGCAAACCGTCGTCCTTCGCGCGCAGGGACTCCAGCAAGATGGCGAGGAACGAGCGGCCGCTCAGCTCGTAGAGCTCGTTCGTCTCCGCCATCTGCGTGCGGCGTCGCGCGCTGGGCGTGCGCGTCGAGGCCGGGAGATAGCGGGCCAGCTCGGGCACCGCGGCCACGGCGCGAGGCGCACCCCCATCCGTCAGGTCGTCGAGGTGCACGACGTCGGTGGCCCGCACCTCCGCGGTGGTGATGGCCGCGACGAGCTCCGCGAGCCGGTAGACGCCGAGCCGCGCGCCCTCGCGCTCCACGAGGTAGGCGACGCCCGACTCGCGGAGCGTCTCCTCCGGGGGCGCGACCGGTGTCTGCGCCTCGTACCAGTCGGCGTCCCGCTCGATGGTGCGCGCGAGCGACGTGCGGTCGGCGCTCACCCCCTCGCCGTCGAGGGCGGTGACGACGAGCTGGCCCAGCTCCTCCTGCAGCGCCTTGCCCGGCGCGTCGACGTAGGGGGCCAGGAGCGCGTGGAGGGCGCGCGCGCTCGGCACCCGGTCCTCGGGTCGCGGCGTGAGCCCGGCCAGCACCGCGTCGCCCAGGCCGTCGGGCAGCGAGGGGACGATGGCCCGGAACGCGCTCGTGTCTCCGTCCCGGATCGCCAGCAGCACCCCGATCTCGGTGCCGCCCGCGTAGAGCGGCTTGCCCAGCAGGAGCTCCGCGATCACGACCGCGGCGCTGAAGACGTCGCCGCGCTGGTCGACCTCCTGCCCCGCCACCTGCTCCGGCGGCAGGTAGCCGAGCTTGCCCTTCGCGCGGAAGCCGCCCTTCTGACGCGCCGGGGTCTCGGGGGCGTCCCGCGCGATGCCGAGGTCGCCGAGCTTCACGTCCCCGTGCACCGACAAGAAGACGTTCGAGGGGCTGACGTCGCGGTGCACCACGTTGAGGCGCGCGCCCGTCGGATCGCGGACCTCGTGCACGGCCTCGAGCCCCCGGAGCAGCTCACACCCGATCCAGACCGCGAGCGGGACGCGGAGCGGCCGACCCAGGCGGCGGACGTAGCGCGTCAGCCGGAACAGATCGACGCCGAAGACGTACTCGAGGACCAGGTACGGGGCGCCGTCGTCGACCCCGTGATCGATCACCGCGACCACGTTCGGGTGGTCGATGTTCGCGCCCAGCGCGGCCTCGCGGGCGAACATCTCTCGCTGCTCCGGATCCTCGAGCAGCATGGGGAGCATGCGCTTGATGACCACCGCGCGATCGCCGCCCGCCTGCTGCGGCCAGAGCGCGCGATAGACCTCGGCCATGCCGCCCACGGCGATGCGGTGCGCCATCTTGTAGGGGCCGATGTCGCGGGTGGGGACGTCGTCGAGAGGCAGCCGTCGCCTGGGCACGCGTCAGCCTCCCGCGTCCGAGAGCACGCAGAAGCTCTCGACGCAGCGTCGAGGCGCGTCGCAGTCGCGGTCCTCTCGGCACTCGATGCGGCAGGTCTGGTCGGCCCCGCAGACGAAGCCCTCGGGGCAGTCGCTGTTGTAGATGCAGCCGTCGGTCTGTGGCTCGATGCAGGCCAGCGCCTCCGTGTCCGGATCCGTGAGGCACTGCGCGCCGGGCGAGCAGTCGCGGTCCTCGACGCACACGGTCGTGCAGGTTCCGAAGTTGCACTCCAGGCCTGGCGTGCAGTCGCTCGTCAGCAGGCAGCTGCGCTCCTCCGGGAGCTGACACGCGCCGCCCTCCTCTTCACCGATGCCGAGGCAGAGCAGGCCGGCGCCGCAGTCACGGGAGGCGACGCACTGACGACGGCAGAGCTCCAGTCGGCAGATCAGCGGCTCGGCGCAGTCGCTGTTGAGCGCGCAGCCAGACCCCATCACCGGCGGCGGCCGGTCGCAGGCACAGAGCAGCAACGCGGTCAGCGCCACCCTCGCGATCACATCCACCTCACGCCGACCGGGGTCGCGCCGCCCGGGCCCGTGGTGCCGTCGCCGAGCTGACCGTCCATGTTGCTGCCCCAGCACCGGTGCATGGTGCCGGAGACGCGAACGCAGGTGTGAGAGGTCCCGGCGGCCACCTCCTCCACCGCGCCCACGCCGCCCACCGCGCGGGGCGCGAGGGTCGAGCCCATGCCGCCCACCTCTCCCGTCTGGCCCGCGAAATTGTCGCCCCAGCAATGGACCGCGCTCGCCGTGCGCGCGCAGACGTGCACGCTGCCCGCGCTGATCTGCGCCACGGCGCCGGGGATGGCGCGGGTCGCGACCGGTGTCGTGGAGCCGGCGGTCATCATCCCGATGCCGAGCTGACCGAACACGTTGCTGCCCCAGCACACGACGGCCCCCGTGGCCCGCCTCGCGCACGAGTGTGTGTTGCCGGCCGCGATCTCCACCGCGTCGGTCAGCCCGGAGACCAGCGTCGGTGTCGAACGGGTCACGCGCGTGCCATCCCCCAGCTGACCCTCCCCGTTGGCACCGAAGCACTGGACCCGGCCGTCGATCAAGACCACGCAGGTGTGGTCGCCGAAGGCGCTGACGTCGGCGGGATCCGCCGCGAGGCGCGCGGTGATGTCCACGGGCGCGTCCCGGTTCATCGTCGTTCCGTCTCCCAGCTGACCCTCCGCGTTCGCTCCCCAGCAGAAGAGGCTCAGCCCTACTTGCGCGCAGGTGTGGTTGCGGCCTGCGGCCAGCCGTAGCGGCGGCCCGCCGAGCCCCGTCACGCGCTGGGGGCTCGTCTGCTGCGTCGTGCTCCCGAGCCCGAGCTGGCCCTCCATGTTTCTCCCCCAGCAGAAGAGGTCGGTCGACGTCGCGGCGCAGGTGTGGTCGGCGCCGGCGGCGAGGATGCGCACGTCCGAGGTCGACGCCGCCACCGGCGTGGCGCTCCCCGCGGTGACCGCGCCGATCCCGAGCTGGCCTTCGATGTTCTCGCCCCAGCAGCGCACGTCGGTCGGCGTGGGCGCCGCGCAGTTGTGATTGAACCCGGTGGCGAGCAGGGGAGGGCGCACCATCGGCGTCACGCCGCCGTCGGTCATGACCCCGCCGTCGCGGCCCGAGTCGGGGCGCGCGGCGTCGTCGGCGACGCTCCCGTCCATGCTCCCGTCCATGCCCGCGTCGGTCGGCGCGGTGGCGCGCACGCACACCGCGGGGTCCATCGCGTCGTCGCACACGAGCCCGTCGCGGCAGTCGCGATCCGCGCGGCACTGCTCGCGGCACCGGCCGTCGACGGCGCAGATGTAGGGCGCGGCGCAGTCGCTGTTGAGCGCGCACTCGATGTCCGCGTCGTCTCGACAGCCGGAGCCGTCGCCCGACTCGCGGCACCGCGCGCCCGGCGGGCAGTCCCGATCCGTCTCGCACTCGTTGGTGCAGCGCGCGAAGCGACAGACGAGCGGGGCGGGGCAATTGCTCGCCACCTCGCACTCGCGCTCGTTCGGGAGCTGACACGCGCCGAGCCCGTCGAGGTCGTAGACGCACTCGAGCCCCACCGAGCAGTCGCGCGCGGAGCGGCACTCCACCCGGCAGCGCCCGAGGCGACAGACGAGCTGCGCGGCGCACTGCGTGTTGAGCTCGCACTCGTCGCCGGGCACGAAGCTGGGCCGCTGCTCGCAGCCGAGCGCCAGCGCGGCCCACGTGAGGCACGCCCAGAGCAGGCAGACCGCGCTGCGGCCGCCCGCGTGTCTCCACGCTTGCATCGGGTTCGAGTTTGCCATCTTCTCTCCCTGGGGGTGGGAGCCGAACGGCCGTCCGGGCAGACAGTACCAGAGACGGACGTTTCCGACTTGATCACTGTGTACGAAGACTGCACAATGAAGCCACCCGGGTTCTCCCCACACCTGCACTCGAAGGAGCCCACGTGCCCTCTCGGAACCTCACACGCACCGCGCTCATCGCGGCTTCGCTGCTCGCCGTCGCGGGCTGCGCGTACGAGGTCGAACCGGGCGCGAGCGATGACGCGCTCGTCGTCACCGACCGCTGCGAGATCCGCGGCTTCGGGCTGCTGGACTCGGGGGAGCTGGTGGCGGGCCGGATCCGCGGCGACGAGACGGGCGCGAGCGGCCGCTGGGTCCATTACTCCCGCACGGACGGCTTCGTGCTCGCCTCGCCGGACTGGATCTTCTGCCGCATCAACGGCGCGGTCATCGGGGACTTCGCGGGCGACGCGACGGTGAACGGCGCGAGCGGCTACACCTACCGGGTGAACGTGCAGGACCGCCGCGAGCCGGGCACGCCGCCCATCGTGACCGGGACCACCACCGAGGTCCGCACCGTGGTCGCGAGCCGCGACTACCGCCCGACGCGGTGGAGCGACGGGGAGCTCCCGACCGACGGGCGCATCCGGGTGACCTTGCCGGCCGAGCTGCCGGTCAGCGAGGGCAACGCCGGCAACGGCACCGCCTGGGTCAGCTACCAGCGCGCGGACGGCTGGGGCCTCGTGACCTGTCGCTACCGCGGCGGCGCGCCGCGCCTCCGGCCGCGCACGCCGGCGGAGGAGGCGGCGGGCCTCAGCTACCACTTCGATCGCTGCTACGACGGCACCTTCGGTGGCGACGACGACGACGACGACGACGACGATGAGATCGACGAGAGCGTCCCGATGCCCGGCCTGGTCGCCGGCTCGGTCGAGGAGGTGCGCTGGCTCCGGGTCCACGTGCAGAACGGCTCGCACTGGCACCCCTCGCGCTCGGCCGCGCGCACCGAGGTGAGCGTGCCCTTCGACGTGGAGGCGCTGACCACCATCCCGGCCCCCGACGACTACTACCGGATCTCGGTCTGGGACGCGGCGGGCACGCGCGTGCTCCACGCCGAGGGCGACGTGCCGATCGGCGACCTCCGCGTCACCCAGCTCGACTGAACGCTACTCGGGGGCGACCTCGAGGGCGGTCAGCCGGATCCCGAGCTCCCCCTCCACCTCGACCAGCTCGCCCGCGCCGATGACGCGATCGCCGGCGCGCAGCTGGACTGGCGCTCCCAGCGCCTGGCCCGTCCGCAGCACCGCGCCTGGCGCGAGCGCGGCCAGCTCCCCCAGCGGGACGCTCATCCGGGCCAGCTCCACGGTGAGCTGCACGGGGGTGTCCCCCATCGCCTCGAGGGTGGACGCTTCGTCGCTCATGCTCTCCTCCAGTCGCGCCGTCATCGGCGTGTTGCGGTCTGCGCGACGGGCCACGCGCGCCTCCCCGGCCTCGATGACGCAGGCGATGCCCCATCGCGCATGCACGGCGCCCAGGCGCGCGTGCCCGCGGAGACCGGACGCGTCGCGCGCCACGCCCAGCCGGTCCGGCACGAGCACGTCCCCCAGCCGCAGCGCCGCGAGGTCGCGCGCGGTGAGCGTCGCGTCTCCGGCGTCCAGGACGAGCGCGATCGGCAGGTCTCTCGACCACGCGGGCGGGCTGCGCCGGGTCGTCGGCGCGGCGTCCCGGGGCAGCCAGAGATCGGCGCGCCCTTCGAGCGGGCCGATCGCGATCTCGGCCGACCAGCGGATCGGGGCGTCCATCAGCGCGTGCAGCGCGGCGGGGTGCGCGAAGACGTCCGCCAGCCGCCAGGGGCTCGGGGCGAGCCACCGCCCGAACGCGTAGGCGAGCACCCCGCGCTCCAGCTCGCCCAGCGGGCCCGTCGCCGCGTCGTGCTCGGCGATCGCCCCGCCCAGGGTCAGCTCGACGATCGCCGCCGCGAGGGTCGGGTCGAGCGTCATGCCGATCTCCGAGGCGCCGCTCCAGAGGAGCGTGGGGCGGGCGGCGTCCACCGCCGGCAGCGCGCGGCCTGGCTCGGGGGAGCCGACGCGGATCGTCACCGGCTGGCCCAGCATCTCTCTCGCGCGCCCCGCGCCCTCGGAGAGCGCCCGCCAGGGCGCGGCGCGAGACCAGCGGCCCAGACGCTCCACGTCCTCCCGCGACAGCCGCGGGAGGCGCTCGAACGGGTAGGGCCGGGCGCTCATCGCCAGCCGATTACCGGTTCGCGCGGGCCGCGTCCAGCGTTCGTGCTGGGCAGATGGGATCGGAGTGTTATTCTCGCGCGCGTGGCGGACCCGTACCTCGGTCGAGACATCGCCGGTCAGTTTCGGGTGATCGAGAAGATCGGCTCCGGGGGGATGGGTGCGGTCTACAAGGCCGAGCAACCGGAGATGCGACGCTTCGTCGCGATCAAGATCCTCCACTCGCGCTATCTGAGCCGCAAGGACCTCGTCACCCGCTTCAAGCGGGAGGCGCGGGCGATGAGTCACCTCTCGCACCCGAACACCGCGCGGGTCTTCCTGTACGGGCAGCTCGAGGACGGCGCCTGCTACTTCGTCATGGAGTACCTCGAGGGCCGGAACCTCGCGCAGACCGTGCGGCGCGAGGGCCCGATGGACCCGACCCGCGCCATCAACGTCATGATCCAGGCGTGCGGCGCGCTCGAGGAGGCGCACCGGAGCGGCATCGTGCACCGCGACCTCAAGCCCGAGAACATCTTCCTGACCGCGCAGGGCGGCCTCGAGGACTTCCCCAAGCTCCTCGACTTCGGGCTCGCGAAGATCAGCGAGCAGCAGATGCGGCCGGGCTCGCTCATCCTCACCCAGGAGGGCATGGTCTTCGGCACCCCCGAGTTCATGAGCCCCGAGCAGGCGCGCGGCGAGACCCTCGACGGCCGGAGCGACATCTACTCCCTCGGCATCATCCTCTACGAGCTGCTCACGGGGAAGCTGCCGTTCGATGCGGGCCAGCCGATGGAGTACATCCAGAAGCACATCAAGGAGCCGCCGATCCCGCTGCGCGAGCGCATGCCGGACACCGAGTTCCCGAACGGGCTCGAGGACGTGCTCATGAAGACGCTCGCCAAGAAGCCCGACCACCGCTTCCAGAGCGCGAGCGAGATGGCCAACGCGCTGAAGATGGTGGCGCGGGGCCGGGTGATGACCGGCGCGATGCGGGCCGTGCCGTCCGAACCGACGCCCGAGCCCGTCCCCGAGCCGGCTCCGAGCCCTCCGAGCGCGATGTCGACGCCGCAGATGTCCGCGCCGCCGGCCCCGTCGAAGACGCCCTGGATCATCCTCGGACTCGGCGCTTTACTGGCGCTCATCGGCACGGGGGCGCTCGTCCTCGCGCTCCTCATGCGCTGAGCCCTCGCTGGGCGACGGGGCGACGCCGGGGTTGTCCCGGTGAGGCGCTGCTCCTATTCCCCCAGTTGGCTCCCCCACAGACCGCGTCCTCTCGCGCGTCGGCTGCGTCGCCAGCGGCGTCGGGTTGACGCCCCTCGCACCCCGCTGCTAACTACCCGCGCCCTCCGGCCCCCCGAGCTCCACTGATGAACGCCGTATCTTCCAGCGCAGAGCCAAGCCCGGTCACCGGAACCCCGGTCCGGGGCACCGCCTTCCGCGATCTCGTGGCGCTCACCAAGCCGCGGATCACCTTGATGGTGATCCTGACCACGGCCGGCGGCCTCTGGCTCGCCCCGGGGGAGCTCGCGCCCCTCACCGTGCTCGCGACCCTGCTCGCCACCGCGATGGTGGTCGGCGCGGCGAACACGCTCAACTGCTGGCTCGAGCGCGAGGTCGACAAGCACATGGCGCGCACCAAGCGCCGCCCGCTCCCGGCCGGCCGCCTCGAGGCCAAGCACGCGCTCTGGCTGGGCCTCGCGCTGGGCGCGATCTCGGTGCCGATCCTCACCTTCGTCGCCAACCCGCTCACCGGGCTGCTCGCCGCGGTGGCGCTCGTCTCCTACGTCTGGGTCTACACCCCGATGAAGCAGCGGAGCCCGGCCGCGCTGATGATCGGCGCGGTCCCCGGCGCGCTCCCGCCCCTGATGGGCTGGACCGCGGCCACGGGTGAGCTCGGCGCGCCCGGCATCGTGCTCTTCGGCATCCTCTTCCTCTGGCAGATGCCGCACTTCATCGCGATCAGCATCTTCCGGCAGACCGAGTACGCCAAGGCGGGCATCAAGGTGCTCCCGGCCGTGCGCGGCAACGCGGTGGCCAAGCGCCACGCCGTGCTCTGGGCCGCGGCCCTCGTGCCGGTGAGCCTGATGCTCGTGCCGCTCGGCATCGCCGGGAACGTCTACCTGGCCATCGCGGCCGTGCTCGGCCTCGCGTTCTTCGGTTGGTCGGTCTGGGGGCTCCGCGCGGAGGCGGGCAACCGCTGGGCGCGTCAGCTCTTCCTCGGCTCGCTGATCTACCTGCCGCTCCTGTTCGCGGCGCTCGCCCTCGATCTGGCGTGACCCGCCCCGCGGCGCTCCTGTCGAGCCTCGCGCTCCTCTCGGGCCTGGCGCTCTCGGGGTGCGGGGGCGACGAGGAGCCGATCGGCGAGCTGATGCCGATCGGGGAGTTCAGCCTCACCGATCAGTCCGGCGCGCCCTTCGGCACGTCGCAGCTCCGCGGCAAGGTGTGGATCGCCGACATGATCTTCACGAGCTGCCCGGACATCTGCCCGGTCATGAGCTCGCAGATGGCGAACCTGCAGCGCCGGATCGACCACCCGGACGTCCGCTTCGTCTCGATCACCGTCGACCCGGAGACCGACACCCCCGAGGTGCTCCGCGCCTACGGCGAGCGCTACGGCGCCGACCACGAGCGCTGGCGGTTCTTGACCGGCGCGCCCGACGAGGTGCGCCGCGTCATCGCCTTCTCCTTCCGTCTCCCGGTCGAGCCGCGCGAGGAGCGCGACGACGGCCGCTACGACATCCTCCACACCGGTCAGCTGATCCTCGTCGATCAGCGGGGCGTGCTGCGCGGGCTCTACGAGACCGATCGCGACGGCCTGGCCCTGCTCGAGCGTCACGCGCGCCAGCTCGCGGAGGACTGATGCGGATCGCCTGCCTGTTCCTGTGCGCGGTGGGCCTGGTCGCCTGCGGCAGCGGCAAGCGCTCGTTCGAGGCGCCGGTCGAGCTGAACGGACAGACCGTCGCGCCCGAGGTGCTCAACCGGGGTGAGCTCGTCTACATGCAGCACTGCCGGGGCTGTCACGGGCAGCGCGGCCGCGGCGACGGCCCCTACGCGCGCAGCCTCCGCCCGCCGCCCCGCGATCTGACGACGGGCGAGTATCGGCACCTCGAGAGCCCGCCCACCGACGCCGCGCTCCGGGCCGTGATCACGCAGGGCATCGAGGGCACCGGCATGCGGGCGCAGCGGGTGGAGGGCGAGTCGCTGACCGCGGTCGTCGCCTACACGCGCTGGCTCGCGCTCCCCGATCAGCGCGTGCAGTAGCTGCTGGGCGCGCGCTGGACCTCGCGCAGCTTCTGTCGCGCCTGACGGATCAGATCGCTCCGCGGGTGGGCGCGGATGAGCGCCTCGAGCGCCGAGCGCGCGTCGGTGCAGGCGTGCAGCTCGTAGAAGGCCTGGCCCATTGCCAGCAGCGCGTCGTCGGCGACGTTGCCGCGCGGGTGATTGGCGATGACCTCTCGCAACTCGCCGAGCGCCGTCGCGGGGCGCCCCTCGCGCAGATAGCTCATGCCGATCTGGTACTGCGCGTCGTCGATGCGCTCGTCCTGCGCGTGGCGCTGGGTGAAGAGCCGGTAGAGGGTGCGCGCGCGGGAGTGCTGGTTCTGGTCGAAGGCCTGCTGCGCCGCGGCCCAGTGCGCCTCGGCCTCCGCGGGGATCTCCGACTCGTCGACCGACTGATCCAGCCCGACGTGGCGGGCGAGCTTCTTGAGCTGCCGCTCGTTCTCCTGCTGCTGCTCGCCCAGCTGCGTCTGCTGCCGCTGGACCTCGTTGCGGAGCTCGGCGAGCTGGCCTTCGAGGGCCATGAGCTGCTGCTGGAGCTGCTCGACCTGGGCGCCCGTGTCGGCGCTCGCGCGGGTCACGACCTTGGTCGCGCGGTCGAGCACCTCCTCGAGCTGGCGCACCTTGGTCTGCGCGTTGTCGATCTCGGAGCGGAGATCCTCGCGCTGCTGGGTCTGCCCCTGCTCGAGCTCGCGGACCCTCCTGCGCAGCGTCTCCCCGTCGGAGGTGCTCATGCAGGCAGAGACGAAAGCACCGCCGAGGGTCAGCGCGAGGGCGACCTTCGGCGGCGCGAAGCGGCGGACGACGCGTTCTTCCACCCGCGAGTCCTACCGCGAACTCCCGCTCCAGAAAAGGAGCGGGCGGCTCAGCGCTCTTCGACCTGGACGCGACGATCGCGGGCCCAGCTCGCCTCGTCGGTTCCGCGGGCCATCTCCTCGCCCATGGACCGGCTCGTCATGCGGCCGCGGTCGACGCCGAGGCGCTGCAGGTAGCCCTGCACCGACTGCGCGCGGCGCTCGCCGAGCGCGAGGTTGTACTCCTCGGTGCCGCGCGGGTCGCAGTGGCCCGTGAGCGTCACGCTCGGGATGTCGCGCTCGTTGACGCAGCTGGCGTTGGACTCCAGGGCGCTGCGCGCGCTGCCGTCAAGCTCGCTCGAGTCGTAGGCGAAGTAGATGCTCTGGAGCGAGCAGGCGGGCGCCTCCATGTCGGTCGGCGGCCCCTGGGTCACCTGGCTCATCACGCAGCTGTTGTTCTGGCACTCCTGCCCGTCGGGGCAGTCGGCCGTGCTCGAGCAGTAGCCCGGGATGTCGTCACAGCGGCCGTCGTTGCACTGCTGACCGGGCGGGCAGTCGTTGCCGTCCGGCCGGCACTGCTGGCACTGGCCGTTCACGCAGAACTCGCCCTCGTGGCACTGTTCGTCGTTGTCACAGTTCGGGTATTCGGGGCCCCCGCAGGCCATGCCCAGGGTGAGCGCGAGCGCCGCGGCCAGGGGGCCGATCGAGCCACTCGTAGCGTTCCGAAGTGCAGTGCGAAAGCTCGTAACTTGCGTCGTCATTCTGACGTCCTCCGATTCGATGACCCCCAGCACCGCGCGTCGAAAGGGCCGCTTCGCGGGGCCGAGCAGAAGCTCGGGGCGGCGGCCCACCACGCCAGAATCGTCATCGGTGGTCCCCTGCTACCCGCTGCCGTTCCGGATGTCAACGCAGCCTTGCACCCCCCCGGGCGCTGCGGCAGGCTGACCCGCGACGCCCGGGGCGGCTGGCGTCGCGTCGGTTCGGACACTCGGCCGTCCGGAGCGAGGCGCGCGAGCCCAGGGCTCGATCAGGAGCGCGGCATGGCTTGGTCTCGGTTCGTTCGGTCTCGATTCGCTCTCTCCGCGCTCCTCTGCGCGATCGCGATCGCGGCCCCGTCGACGGGCTGCGGGGACGGGGAGGCCGAGCTCGACGCCGGTCCGGGCGCGGACGGCGGGATCCCCGTGGTGCGCTGCGGCCCGCGCGACGACCCGGACGGCGACACGATCTCGACCGCGGACGAGACGACCGACGATCGCGACGGGGACGGGATCGGCAACCACGAGGACACCGACTCGGACGGAGACGGCTTCTCCGACGCGGACGAGGCGGGCGACGCGAGCTGCAACACCCCGCCCATCGACACCGACGGGGACGGCGTCCCGGACTTCCTCGACCTCGACGCCAACGGCGACGGCGTGCCCGACTCCGAGCAGCTCGACGATCTGGACGGGGACGGCATCCCCGATCGCCTCGACACCGACGTCGACGGAGACGGGCTGAGCAACGCGCTCGAGTGGGGGGACGGCGAGACGCCGGTCGACACCGACGGCGACGGCACGCCCGACCTGCGCGACCTCGACAGCGACGGAGACACCATCGCGGACCGCCACGAGGGCGCGATCGACGTCGACATGGACGGGATCCCCAACTACCGGGACCTCGACTCGGACGACGACGGCCTCAGCGACGCGCGGGAGGCGGGGGACGGGCTGCTCGAGACGCCCCCCGCGGCGTGCGCGGTGGAGATCAACCCGGCGACGGGGCTCCCCGAGCCCGACGGGCGCGCGGACTTCGCCGACACCGACAGCGACAACGACGGCCTCTCGGACGGCGAGGAGCTCGCGATCGGCACCGATCCCTGCGACCTCGACAGCGACGACGACGGCCTCGGCGATCTCGCGGAGGGCGCCTACGAGCGCTTCAACTGCCCCGACGGCACGAGCGGCACCGACTGCGGCTGCGCGACGCAGGCGTCCTGCACGATCCCGCGAGAGCACTTCTACGTCGTGCTCCCGTTCAACGGGCCGCCCGTGGAGCGCGATCTCGAGTTCGGCACCGACATCCGGGTGGCCGACGTCTTCTTCGTCACCGACATCACCGGCTCGATGAGCGGCACCCTCGACCGGGTGCAGGCCACGGTCGGCACGCCGGGCACGGGGCTCATCGACCGCATCAGCGCGACCATCCCCGAGGCGTGGTTCGGCGGCGGCTACTTCCAGGACTTCCCGTTCGGCAGCTACGGCGGCGGCACCGACGAGGCGTTCGGCCTCGCCATCCGCATGACCCCGCCCGCGCGCGGCGCCGACGTCGCGGCCGCCTTCGACGCCCTCAGCGTCAGCGGCGGCGCCGACGGGCCCGAGTCGCACACGGAGGGCCTGTGGCAGATCATGACCGGCCTCGGCGGCACGTGGATGGGCATGAGCGGCTTCGGCGGCGGCGACACCTACATGATGCACCGCTACGTCGGCGACTGCCTCGACGCGGGCTGGGGCGCGCCCTGCTTCCGCGACGCCGCGCTGCCGATCGTGGTGCTCTTCACCGACATCTGCGCCCACGAGGGCCCGCCGGGCGAGAGCTCGCAGTGCGATCCGTACACGGGCATCACGCCCGCGCCGACCGTCTGGCTCGACGCGGTGGCGGAGATGAACCGGCGCGGCGCCAAGTTCGTGGGCATCAACGCGCGCAGCTTCGGCACCTCGTGCGCGGCCACCGTCGGCCCCGACGGGAGCTCGCCCTGCTACTTCCTGCGTCGCACGGCGGAGGAGACCGGCTCGGTCGACCTCGACGGCAACGCGCTCGTCTACGATCTGCCGGACGGCGGCGGCAGCGACGTCGCCTTCAGCGACACGGTGGTCGGGGCCATCGAGACGGTGGCCACCCGCGTGCCGCTCGACCTCGACACCGCGGTGCGCGACGACCCCTCCGACGACGAGATGGTCGACGCGGCCCGCTTCGTGAAGCGTCGACAGCCGGCTTGTCGCGCCACGCCGCCCGCGGAGACCTGCTGGGTCGCGCCTCCCGAGGTGACGCACGAGGACGCGGTCGCGTTCGTCGACGAGTCCACCTTCTTCGGGGTGATCCCGGGGACGCGGGTCACGTTCCGGATCACCTTCCAGAACGACTTCCACCACGGCGGCCCGACGGCGCAGGTCTTCATCGCGTTCATCGACGTCCGGACCGGCACCGCCGTCCTGGACACCCGTCAAGTGATCGTGGTGGTCCCAGCCAACCCGCGCGGGCCGATCGAGTGACGCGCGGGGCCTGACCCTCGACAGTCAACGCGGCATGGTGTCTAATTGCCTCCGGTGGCCGTCGCGTTCGGAGCGCGAGGGTACGGAGGTGTCCCATGAATTACAGCTGGTCTTCGACCGCAGTCGCGTTCCTCTCGCTCGTCCTGGCGCTGGCGTGCACGCCCGGCCAGAGCGGTCCCTTTGGCGGCGGCGATCCGGACGCGGGCACCTCCAGCGGTGATGCCGGTCCCGGCAGCGGCTGCTCGGACACCACCGACTCGGACGGCGACGGCATCGCCGATCAGCGCGAGGGCGACGGCGACACCGACGGGGACGGGACGCCGAACTACCTCGACGACGACTCGGACGGCGACGGCATCCCCGACTCCGAGGAGGCGGGCTCGACCGACCCCTGCGCGCCCATCGACTCCGACGGCGACGGCATCCCCGACTTCCTCGACCGCGACTCCGACAACGACGGCGTGAGCGACGCGGACGAGGCGGCGCGCGGCACCGACCCGCGGAACATCGACACCGACGGCGACGGCATCACCGACCTCGGCGAAGAGGCCGCGGGCACCGACCCGACCGATCCGTCGAGCACCATCCCCGAGGGCGACTTCTTCGTGGTGCTCCCCTACAACGGCGCCCGCGAGATGCGGCCGCTCCGCTTCGGGACGAACATCAACCAGGCGGACGTCTACTTCCTCGTCGACATGACGGGCTCGATGCGCGGCGAGCGCACGAACCTCATCAACGGTCTGCTCGACGTCGTCATCCCGGGCATCCAGGCCGCCATTCGCAACGTCGAGTTCGGCGCGGGCGGCCTCGACGACTACCCCTACGGTGGCTACGGCTCCTCGCGCGATCTGCCGTACTACAACCTGCGCGACATCGGCCCGTTCGATCAGGACATCGGCGCCTGGTCGATCTCGGCCGGCCCGACGACCTGCCCCTCGGGCGGGGCGAACGACATCGGCATGATCACGGGCTCGCCGAACGGGCGCCCGGACATCCTCGAGGCGGTCGAGGGCTTGCCCTGCCACAGCGGCTCGGACGGCGAGGAGAGCTACGTGCCCGGCCTGTTCGCGACGGCCACCGGCATGGGCCTCGACTGGCCCGGCGGCAGCGTCCCGGCGCGGGGCGCCTGCCCGAGCATCCCGGACGAGATGGGCATGCGGCGCGGCTACCCCTGCTTCCGGCCCGGCTCGCTGCCGATCATCCTGCTCTTCGGCGACTACGCGTTCCACAACGACCCGATGGGCAACGCGAGCTACAGCTTCGGGGGGCCGAGCTACGCCGACACGGTCGCGGGGCTCACGGGCATCGGCGCGCGCGTCATCGGCATCTTCAGCGGCTCGACGGGCCGCGACGACTACGAGGCGATCGCCCGCGACACCGGCGCGGTGCGCGCGGACGGCACGCCGCTCGTGTTCGACATCGACGGCAGCGGCAGCGGCCTCGACTCGACGGTGGTCGACGCGGTCCGCGACCTCGTCGGCGGCACCCCGCAGGACGTGAGCACGGTGCGCGAGAACGTGGTCGCGCCCCCCAACCCCGACAACTTCGACGCGACGCTCTTCATCAAGAGCATCGTGCCCTTCGAGGGCTACAACGGCGCCATCAGCGGCGAGATGCCCGGCGTCACCTACGCGTCGAAGGACACGACGACCTTCTACCAGGTCATCCCCGGCACCCAGGTCGAGTTCACGGTCGACTTCTGGAACGACGTCCGGCCGCCGGCCGAGACGGCCCAGGTGTTCCGCGCGCGCATCATCGTGATGGGCAACGGCGTGGCGCGGCTGGACGAGCGGATGGTGTACATCGTGGTCCCGCCCGAGGGTGACGTGATTCTCATTTAGTAGGAGGGCCTGAACGCAGGCCCTCCCCCCATGGGGCGAAGCGCCCATGGGGCCCCCCTCCCACCTACGCCGTCGCTCGCTTCGTGCGGCTCGCGCTCTCGCTTCGCGAGTCTCTCACTCCTCTTCGCCCCGCTCCGTGCCCGCCCCGCTCTCGAGATCGTCCAGCGCCGCGCGCGCCGCGAGCTGCTCCGCGCGCGCCTTGGAGCGGCCTTCACCCCGGGCGAGCTCACGGTCTTCGAGCCGCACCGCGACCCGAAAGAGGCGCTCGTGATCGGGCCCTTCCGTCCCGAGGAGCGTGTAGGTCGGCGCGGGGTTGCCGCCGCGCTGCAGCACCTCCTGGAGCCGGCTCTTGTAGTCCCGCTCGCCCGGCTCGAGCGCGTCGACGTGGGGCGCGAGCAGCCCGCGCGCGATGGTGATCGCCTCCTGCTCGCCGGCGTCGAGGTAGATCGCGGCGACCGAGGCCTCGAGCGCGCTCGCGAGCAGACGCGGCTTCTCGCGGCCCCCGCTCTTCTCCTCGCCCTTGCCGAGGCGCAGCCCGATGCCCAGCTCGAGCTCGTTCGCGATGCTGGCGAGCGAGCGCTCGCAGACGAGGTCGGCCCGCCGCCGGCTCAGCTCTCCCTCGCGCGCCTCGGGGAAGCGCTCCCAGAGCAGGCACGACGCGGCGAGGTCCAGGATGGCGTCGCCGAGGAACTCCATGCGCTCGTTGTCCGTGCGGGCGAGCCTGGGGCGCTCGTTGACGAACGAGCGGTGGGTGAGCGCGTCCTCGAGGTGCTCGACGCGCGTGAACCAGTGTCCGAGCCGCTCTTGGAGGCGGCGGAGGGGATCCTCTTCGCTCATGGCCGGCGGACCATAGCAGTCCGTCACACGGGTGGCCGCGTGCATCGGAGCGGTCTTCGGGTGGCCTTCGAGGTCGACCCCGCACGCGCTCGCGGAACACTCTGCCTTCCCGGGTGTCGACGCGTCGTGCGACGCGTGCTCCTCCCCTCCCTCGCCCTGCTCACCCTCACGCTCGCGGCGTCCGCCCAGGCCGAGAACGAGCGCGAGCGTCCGTGGCCCGACGAGTGGCCGATCGTGCTGCCGCCGATCGAGGGGCCGCTCCCGCCGGCGCCGCCTCCGGCGCCGGAGACCCCCGCGGGGAGTCGCGCCGGGGCGCGGGTCGTGGAGGAGATCGAGGCGCTCCGCCGCAACGTGCGCCAGACCCGCTACCAGCATCACCGCGTGGTCCGGGAGCGCACCGGCACGTACTACTGGGACTGCTCGCTGATGGTCCACTGGGTGCTCGAGCGAGCGGCCCGGCGCAGCGTGCACCACCTGCGCAACCTGCAGCGCGCGCGCGCGGAGCACTTCGTGCGCACCATCGAGCGCGCCCCGACCGACACCTACCGTCGCGGCTGGCGACGCATCGAGCGCATCCAGGACGTGCGGCCGGGCGACGTCTTCGCGTGGCGCCGCCCGCGCGGCTTCCCGAGCCGCAACACGGGACACACGGGCTTCGTGATCGGCGCGCCGCGGCCGGTCCCGCGCATTCCCCACGCCTACGCGGTGCGCGTGGCCGACGCGACCGGCTCCCGCCACCAGGACGACACGCGGCCCTGGCCGGGCGAGGGCGGCTTCGGGATCGGCACGCTGGTGTTCCTCACCGACGGCGACGGCCACGGCACGCACTACGGCTGGGCCGGCACCCGGAGCGGAGGCTACGTGGTCACGCCGATCCTGTTCGGGCGCGTCGGCCCGTGATCAGCCGACTTCGATCTCGAGGTCGTCGTCGTCCAGCGAGGCGAGCACGTCGGCGCGGAGTTGGGTGCCGCTCGTGGTGCGGCGAGGCTCGCGGGTCTCGTCGTCGTCGATCTCGATGAGCACCTCGCAGTCCGGCTCCTCCTCGACGGGCTGGCCGGTGGCGAGGGCGCGGAGATGCGACAGGCCGCGCGTCGTCGGCTGCCCGAGGGTCAGGAACCCGAGCCCGTCGGTGGCCCACCAGCCCGCCTGTTGCCAGCGCTGCAACACGCGCATCACCTCTTCGGCCGCGACGCGAAGGCACGCGTGCTCGAGCGGATGATCCTCGATCGAGCTGAGGGCCATCTCGGCCAGGATCGATTCTGCGGTGGGTCGTTCCATGATCGCGCCTCCGTGGCGCCTCCCCGACCCCGGGAGTGTACGGCGAGTTTGTAGGTCTGTTGATGTCCCTGGACGGCGTCGGTGATCCCCGGACGCGTGCGGCCGCTCAGAGGAAGCGATCGGTCCCGCGGGTGCCGTCGCTGGCGAGGTCGGTCGAGAAACGATGCCGCTCGTCGACCAGGCCATCGATGCGCAGCATGACCCGGTCGACCACCTCCTGGAAGGCGTCGCGGTGCGCGGTCTCGGCCTCGCTCGTGAAGGGGACGAAGGGCACGCGAGGCGCGATGTCCGCGAAGTCGTCGGGGTACATGGGCTCGCCGATGCGGTAGACGATGCGGCCCGGCTCGGACCGCAGCGAGCGGCCCGTGTAGACCAGGTCGGAGCCGTTGCAGCCGACGGGCACCAGGGTCGCGCCGAGGTGCAGCACCAGCTCCGCCAGCCCGATGTGTCCGCGCGAGAGCCGCACCGAGCGGGTGCCCTGCGGGAACACGAGGATGTCGAGCCCCATCCAGTGGGCCTGCTCGTTGAGGCGGACGAAGCGTCGGTTCATCTCGGCGAGCACACCCCGGAGCGCGGCCGACCAGCGCTCACGCGTGGGATCGAAAGCATGCCCCATCATGTCGCGCGGCTTCTGGAGCACGGCCTCGGGCACCGGGCCCGACACCGGCTGGCCGTCGTCGACCGCGTCCCGCAGCGCGCGATACTCCTCGGGCTCGGGGCGGCGGCCCATCACGTTCAGGAAGTCTCGCGTGATCAGGTAGCCGCGCGACGCGATCGGGATGTTGTTGGTCAGCCGCATGAACGTCGCGGTGGCCACGTCCTCCCAGTTCTTCCCCTTCACCCACGTGGCCGTGTAGCGCTCGCGCTCGCGGTGCAGATAGTACTGAAATGGCCAGTAATTGAAGTTGTCCGTGTGGTTCATCGCGTAGACCACCGGACGCGGGGGGATGCGCTCGAGCCCCTCGACGCGCAGGTCGAGCTTCCGGTAGTCGAAGCGGAGGAACCAGTCTGCGATCAGCCTCTGCACGGGCGGCTTGGAGCGCAGACGGATGCGGTCGTAGAGGGTGAGGTCGAGCACCCGAGTCGTGTCCGACATTCCGACCCCCGCGGTCAAGGCCTCTCCGCATCGGCGAAAAAGTGACCGTCCAGGCTTCATCTGGCGTGGGCCGACCGGTACTCTGACCCCCTTGGAGGCTTGGATGGGAAGAAGTACCAGTGGTCTGGCGCGCTCCGCGGCGCTGATGTTCGGGGCCCTGGCGTTCGTGGCCGGGTCGACGACCGCGGCCCCAGCCAGCGCGCAGGCGCCGCTGATCAACACCTACGGTGGGCCCGTCGGCTTCGGCAGCAACATGCTGCCCATCAACGACGACGGCTCGTCCGACCCCATCGACCTCACGGCCGCCTTCCCGGGCGGCCTCAACTTCTTTGGCGGGCCCTACACCCAGGTCTGGGTGAACAACAACGGGAACATCACGTTCTCCGGCCCGGTGTTCAACTACACGCCGACGCCTTTCCCGGTCGCGGACCGTCCCATGATCGCGCCGTACTGGGGTGACGTGGACACGCGCGGCGGCGGCACGCCCAACAACAACGGCGTGTTCTATCACCTCGAGCCGGGGCGCATGGTCGCCACCTGGCACAACGTCGGCTACTACAGCTCCAACGACGATCGCAAGATGGATTTCCAGCTCATCTTGACGAACTCGCTCGACTGCCGCGCCGGCGACTTCGACGTCGAGTTCCGCTACAACCGCTGCGAGTGGACCACGGGCGACGCGTCCGGCGGCAGCGGCGGTCTCGGGGGGACGCCCGCGCAGGCGGGCTTCGACGCGGGCAACTCGATGGACTTCGTCGAGATCCCCGGCTCGCGCACGATGGCCATCCTCGACGTGTGCACCACCTCCAACGTCGGCATCCCGGGCGTCTGGCGGTTCAGCGTGCGCGGCGGCGAGGTCAGCTGCCCCGGCACGGGCGAGGTGTGCGACACGGGCATGATGGGCGCCTGCGGCGTGGGCGTGACCCAGTGCGTGGGCCGCGACGTGGTCTGCTCGCCCGTCGGCACGATGAGCGCCGAGCGCTGCAACGGCACCGACGACGACTGCGACGGCTCCACCGACGAGGGCGGCGACCTCTGCAGCACCGCGGGCGACATCTGCGTGCGCGGCAGCTGCGTGCCGCCGTGCTTCGAGGGCGGCTGCGGAGAAGGCGAGAGCTGCAACGCGGACGGCATCTGCGTGGAGTCCGCGTGCGTCGACGTGACCTGCCCCGAGGGCCAGCGCTGCCGCGGCGGGAGCTGCGTCGGCGCCTGCGACGGCATCGTCTGCCCCCACAACCAGCAGTGCGTCGCGGGCCGCTGCACCGATCTCTGCGACGTCCTGACCTGCCCCGACGGCGAGCTGTGCGTCGACGGCGCGTGCGTCGCGCAGTGCCCCTGCCGGGAGTGCGACGCGGGCCAGACCTGCCTCGCGGACGGGAGCTGCATCGACTCCGCGTGTGACATCGTCACGTGCGATCCTGGCTTCTACTGCGAGGCGGGCGAGTGCCGCGACGCGTGCGCGGGCGCGGTCTGTCCCGAGGGCCAGCGCTGCCAGGCCGGCGACTGCGTGGACGGCCCGGCGCCGATGGCGGACGCTGGCGTGCCGCCCGGCACGGGCGACGGCGGCGCGCCGCCTCCCCCTCCGGGCATCGACGGCGGCGGCATGGAGGACACCGACGGGGGCGTGGACCGCCGCCCGCCGGCGCGCGGTGATCCGGGCTGCAGCTGCCGCGCGGCGGGTCGCGACCGGGCTCCCTCGCTCGCGTGGCTGCTCGCGCCGCTCGCCTTCGTCCTCTGGCGTCGACGAGGCGCGCGGTGATCGCGCGTCTCTCCCTCGCGGCCTTCCTCCTGCTCGGCGCGCTCGGCTGCGACGGCGGGGAGGATCCGGGCGACGGCGCGGTCACCCCGGGCATGGACGGCTCGACGTCGCCCGGGCCCGACGGCGCGCCCCCGCCCGGCCCGGACGGAAGCCCTCCGCCGACGGGTGACGCGGGCTGCGAGCTCCAGGTGGAGATCTGCGGCGACCGCATGGACCAGAACTGCGACGGCCGGGACCAGTCCTGCGGCGACAACGACGGTGACGGGGTGGAGGCGTGCCGCGAGGGTGACGACCTGACCCTGTGCGACTGCGACGACACCCGCACGGACGTCCGCCCGCCCTTCGGCGGCAGCGTCCCGGGGGCGCCGGAGCTCTGCGACGGCCGCGACAACGACTGCGACGGCCGCATCGACGAGTCCTCGGAGTGCTGCGCCGGCTGCGAGGGCATCGAGCCCTCCCGCGCCGACCGCTGCGACGAAGCGGGTCAGTGCGACTGCTCCACCGCGTCCGGCGTGGGACCGTGCCCCGAGGGCAGCACCTGCTGCTCCACGGGCTGCGTCGACATCCAGACCGACTTCGACAACTGCGGCCTCTGCGGCACGCGCTGCACCCCCTCGGCCGATCGCTGCACCGCGGGCGAGTGCCGCTGCGGCGACGGCCCCGTCTGCGACCTCACCTTCGAGTGCACCGGCGGCGCCTGCGGGGGCTGAGCGGGCTTGGAACTCGAGCTCCTGATCACGGCGCTGATCCTGGCGTCTGCGTACCTGCTCTGGCGTGACGTCGCTCGCGAGCGCATCTTTCGAGCCGCGCTTCGTGCCCGTCCTTGCGCCGGCGTCGAATGGTATCGGGCGCACCGAGCGAAGCCGGCGGCGATTCGGGCGTTCCTTCACCTCGTGGTCGACGCCTGGGCCTTGCCGCCCGAGCTCGCGCTGCGGCTGCGTCCGGATGACCGCGTCGACGTCCTCCACGCGTGGCGCAACCAGGGCGTCGTGATGGACTAGAGAGATGATCCACTTACCTCCCGTCGCCTGCCGTCCCCCGCGATTCCTGGGCTGCGTTGCTTCCTCGGTCACGTGCTGAGAGCACGCTCCTTCGTCGCGCCTTACCCAGAAAACGCGGGGAACGGCATGCTCGGTCCGGTAAGCGGTTCAACTCTCTCGTGCCGCGCTGACGCGCGGCGCTTTGCCATGCTACACTCGTCTCCGCGCGCCTCGCGGAACGGAACGGATGTCGGACGAGTATCGGTCCCTGTTCGAGCTCGCCCCGGACGCGATCACCGTGGCCGGGCTGGATCGTCGCCACGTCGACTGCAACGAGGCCGCGTGTCTCCTGTTCGGCTATTCGCGCGAGGAGCTGCTCGGCACCCGCGTGGACGACCTGGTGGATCCCGACGCGCTGCCCGTCGACCCGGTCCGGCTGGAGCGCCTGATCGGGGGCAACGCGGTGTACAAGGTGCGGTCTCTGCGCCGCAAGGACGGCGGCACGTTCCTGGCCGAGGTGTCGAGCCGGCTGCTCCCGGACGGCCGCGCGCTCGCCATCATCCGCGAGCTCGACACGGACCGGCTCAGGGCCGCCCACGACGAGGCGCTCGAGGCGCGCGTGAGCGTCGAGCGGCTCGAGTCGCTCGCGCGCCTCGCGGGCGGCGTGGCGCACGACTTCAACAACCTCTTCACCGTCGTCGCCGCCCAGGCCGAGCTCGCGCAGGGCGGCGTGGACGTGCCCGCGTCCCTCGACGCCATCCTCGAGGCGGTCGCGCGCGGCGCGGAGCTCACCGCCCAGCTGCTGACCTTCACGCGTCAGCGCGCCGAGGGCGCGGAGGCCCACGATCTCCACGCGCTCGTGCGGGAGAGCCTGCCGATGCTCCGGCGTGTGCTGGGGGAGACGGTGCCGATCGAGCTCGACCTGTCGGCCAGCGCGCCTCACGTGCGGGCGTCTCGACCCGCGTTCGAGCAGGTCCTCGGCATCCTGGCCAAGAACGCCAAAGACGCCTCGCCGCGTGGAGGGAGGGTGACGCTGGCCACGCGCGACGCGTCGGACGAGAGCGTGCTGGTCTCGATCCGCGACGACGGCCTGGGCATGAGCCCGGAGGTGCGCGCGCACGCCTTCGAGCCGTTCTTCACGACCAAGCCCAGGCCCCTCGGGCGCGGGCTCGGGCTGAGCATCGTGCTGGGGTTCGCGCGGCGGGCGGGCGGCAACGTCCGGCTCCTCAGCGAGGCGGGGGAGGGGACGACGGTGGAGCTGACGCTCCCGCGCACCGACGCGGCGCCCGCGAAGAGCGCGCCGCCCCGCCCCGCGCGCGAGGCGCCGCGAGCCGGCGGCCGCGTGCTCTTCGCGGAGGACGACGACGCGGTCCGTCGCACGACCGCGCGCATCCTCCGCATGGCCGGCTTCGAGGTCGTCGAGGCCAACTCCGGGCAGGACGCGCTCGATCGCTACCTCGAGGACGAGGCGTTCGACCTGCTGCTCACCGACGTGGTCATGCCGGGCATGGACGGCGTCGAGCTGGCGAAGACGTTGCTCCGCCGCCGGCCCGAGCTGCCCATCGTGCTGGTGAGCGGATACACCGCGGACCTGCTCGACCGCGCGTCCCTGCCCGCCCGCGTGCGCCTGGTCGGCAAGCCCTTCAGACCGGACGAGCTGCTCGGCGCGCTGAGTCAGGCGCTCGGCCAGGCCGCGCTCACTCTCTGACGTCGACCACCGCCTCGCGGATCACCTCGAGGCGCGCGTCCGAGACGCCGAACGCCTCGGCCAGCGCGCGGTGCGCCTCGCGCTCGCCGTCGTCCAGCGTCGCGTCGGCGTCCGCGAGCTGCCAGCTCAGGGCCAGCATCAGCTCGCGCAGCCCCGGCTGCGTCAGCTCCTCGGCGATCTCCGCGGGCGACAGCGGCACCCGCACCGCGCGCTCGAGGTGCTCCATCGCGTCCGGCGACAGCTCGCTGTGCGCGATGATGCGCATCAGCAGCTCGACCTCCTCGGGCACGATCTCGCGGTCGGCCTGCGCGAGGTAGATGCACGCGTGGATCGCGCCCCTGCGCTCCCGCTCGCGCACCGCGTCGGACGCGTCGTGGAAGAACGTCCGCAGCGCGCTGAGCCCGTCGGGCCCGAGCACCACGTTCGCCAGGACCGCGCCCAGCTCCTCCTCGTGCCCCATCAGCACGCCGCCGCGCGCGAGCGCGCCCACCCAGGTCGCCGTGGCTTCGATCGGATTGGAGGTCATCGCGCGCAGCTTATCGCGCCTGCCAGGCCACCGTCGAAAGGTACGGGAGGCTCGCCGCGTCGGAGACGATGCGCGCTCCGTCGGCGCTGACGGTGGCGGTGCCGAACGCGGCCAGCTCCGCCTCCTCGACCAGGGTCCCGTCCGGCAGCCGCGTCTCGAGGCCGCCGAGCACGAAGAGGTCGACCGTCGCCCCGGGCGCGAGGCCCGCGTCGTTCGGGAGCGAGAGCGCGGCCGGGCTCCCGAGCGGCCCCTCGGGTGTGAAGGCGTACGCGCCGAGCAGCGGCCGCCCGTCGGCGAAGCAGCCCCGGGCCTCCTCGGGGAGCGGGCCACCCGCGAGCGACTCGTAGCCGTCGAGCGTGGCCAGCGCGTCCGGCGCGAGCGTGAGCGTGACGTCGCCGTCGAAGCGCACCTCGCGCGGCGCCGCGGCGTCTCCCCGGGGCGGCGCCTCCGCCGGGGTGGTGGCGGTGAGCGCGAAGGGGGCGGGCAGATCCACGACCACGCCGTCGCCGGTCTCCGGCCCGTTCAAGGGAAAGGGACAGTAGAGCGCCGCGAGCGGCCGCCTCGGCGCGACCACCCGCATCGCGGCGCGGTTCAGGCAGCGGATCTCCTCGGGCACCACGATGGTGAACTCGCCGTCCGCGTCGGTCGACGGCGGGATGAGACACACCAGGCGGTCGTCGGGCGAGACCCGCGCGCAGAGCTGCGGGCGCGCTCCCTCGACCCCCTCGCCGTCCTCGAGGCGCGTCACGCGGCCCCGGATCGCCACCGTCCAGCGCGCCTCACAGCTCGGGTCCGGGGTCAGGTCCTCGCACGCGAGCGGGTCCGGCTCCGGATCGCACGCGCCGGCGTCCTCGGGCGCTCCATCGCGGGCGGCGTCGGGCTCGGAGGCGTCGATGGCGGAGCGACCCGCGTCGTCGGGGGGCGTCACCTCGTCGCAGCCAGCGGCCCCGAGCGCCAGGAGCGGGAAGAACGCGGCGGCGAGCTGTAACGGATGGCGCACGGGGGCATAGTAGTCGCCGCTCGGCGAACGGTTTCACCCAATGCACACACTTCCCCTCCGCTCCCTCCTCGCCTTCGCCCTCTGCGCGATGGGCCTGACCGCGGGCTGCACCTCGGAGCCGCCGACCGACGCGCCCGACGCGTTCGTCCCCATGGATCCCGACGCGGCCGCGCCCGTCGGCGACGCGGGCGCCGGGATGGGGAGCGACGCCGGCGCGCCCGACTCCGGCGTGGACGCGGGCCCGCCGCCCGCGATGTGCCCGCCGAGCGGGCCCTACGGACCCGACGCGGGCGACGTCGCACAGGAGCTGGTCCTGATGGACTGCGACGGGGTCGCGCACTCGCTGCATTCGCTCTGCGACCGCGAGGTCACCTGGATCTTCGAGCTCGCCGACTGGTGCCCCCCGTGCCGATCCTTCGCGCGCGACGACGCCAACCGCATCTACGATCGCTTCGTCGCGGAGCACGGCGATGCCTTCGCGGGCTGGATGATCGTCAGCGAGGACATGGGCTTCGACCCGGCCGACGCCGCCGACTGCGCCGCGATCCGCGAGCGCTACGGCATCCACATGCCCGTCCTCATCGACCCGACCGGCGCCTTCCAGGACCAGCTCGACGTCGCCTCCAACGAGGTGCACGTCGTGCTGACAGAGGGCGCGGTCATCGACTGGAAGGGCCACTACGCGGGTGATCGAGTCGAAGGCCGCATCGAGGGCGCCTTCGCGCGCTGAGCACGTTCAGCGCCGTCGCCGGCTGACCAGGTGCCCACCGAAGAGCAAGACGAGCGCGATCCAGCCGCCGCCGCTCGAGTCCGTCGCCGCGCAGCTCGGGGTGGGCCGGGTGAAGCCGCCGCCGCCGCCGCCTCGCTCCGGGCAGTAGACGACGCCCGCGCCCGGATCCCGGCACGCGCCGGGGCAGTCCCAGGAGCCGTCCGCCTGACACCAGCAGTGGTGCAGCTCGCCCGTCGCGCAGCCCTCGTCGGTGAGCGCGAGGGCGCCGACGCAGATGCGACGATCGCCCGCGCCCGCGATGCCCGGGGCGACGCAGTGCGGCTCGCTCGGGCTCGGCACGCGCGCGCAGGGGTTCGGGTTCTCCACCGGGCAGAGCGGGCAGTAGGCGGTGGTGCAGACGTAGCGGTCGTCCCGCGTGGTGCTCCCCGCGCCGACGCCGCCGCAGGTCGCGTCGGTGCCGCGCCCGTACTCGCCGTCGAGCTTCAGGTCCCGGAAGGCGCGCGCCACGTTGCACGCGTCCTCGGACGTGTAGCCGTGCCGCCCGCTCCGCGCCCACGCGTCGGCCTGCTGCACGATCGCGTCCCGGAACTGCCGGAACCGCTCGGTGCTGGAGGCGCGGTTGTAGCCGAGGGTGAAGTACATGAGCTGCTCGCCGCGCTCGACCGGGGTGTCGTAGACCTCGAGCAGCCGGTAGAAGGGCACGCTCAGGAAGTACGTGTGGTCGTGCACGTCGTAGCCGGCGGCCACGGAGTTGTCCGCGGTGAGCCCGGCCGCGCGGTAGACGTCGTAGTCGGTCTGGTCACGGCGCCCGCGCGGGTAGGCGAAGTCCTGCCCGCGGTAGCCGGTCCGGCGACGCCCCGTGATCCACGGGTCGCAGAAGATCCAGAACGCGTCCGCGGCCGCCTCCTTGATGGGGCCGGCCTCGGGGCGCTGGCTCCGCAACGTGTCGTGCAGCGCGTGGCCGTACTCGTGGCAGACCACGGCCGCCTCGCGCGCCGAGCTCGTGCCCAGGTACACGATGCCGTAGGAGTACCAGCCCGCGCTCGGCGAGGCGCTCATCGGCTCCATCATGAAGCGCACGCCGCCCGCGCCGACCTGCGAGATCGGTATGGAGGGGTGGGTCGTCGCCCGCCAGCCGTCTTGACCCGAGCGCGCCCGCACGTTCTCGGCGATGCGCGCGCCCCAGCTCCAGACCTGTCGCTCCTCGGGCGTCAGGCCGGTCGGCGGCCCGCCCGCGCTCGATCCCGCGGCCACGCGGCGGTGCCCCGTCATGCCGTCGCGGTTGCTCCCGGGCAGCGGCGTCGGGGTGGGGCGGTGGATCTCCACCGTCGCCTCCTCGAGCGTGGACGACGACTCGAGCACCTCGAGCGTGCCGTCGTCGATCACCACGAGCGCGCGCAGCCCGTCGACCTGCCACGCGGCGCGGGGGCTCGCCGGGTCGAAGATCACGCGGGTCACCGCGCTGATCTCGCCCGCCTCGGACGCGGCCGCGCGGACTGCCTCCTCGTCCGCGTCGAACGACGGCGCGGCGTCCACCCCGACGAAGAGGCGCGCGTGCACGCTGACCACCACGCCCTCGGGATCCATCTCCAGGTCGAGCCCCGCGCGGTGGCCGGGCACTCCGTCGATGACCTGCGCGAACGAGACGACGGCCCACGCGTCGGGGGCGACGCGCACCTCGGTCTCGACCAGCTGCGACGCGGGCGCGCCGAAGGCCTCGGCGTGGCGCGCGAGGAAGTCCGCCGCTCGCTCGGATGGCGTGCTCCCGCTGGTCCCCGCGCGCAGGGTCACGTTGGCCGGCGCGCCGGTCTCGTCGCTGCGGGTGGTGTTCACCTCCGTCGCGCTCTCGCCGCGCAGGCCCTCGAGCGCCGCGTCGACCCCGGGGAGGTACGCGAGGCGGGCGGTGCACGCGAAGGTGCCGGCCCGGCTCACGCGGAGGCGCGTCAGGGCGTCCGGCGGCACCGAGAGCGTGGCCCCGAGCGGCTCGCCGGCGAAGTCCGCCGTGACGTCGCGCGCCCCGAGCCAGATCTCCATCGCGTCCTCGCCGCCGGCCACGCTCACCTCGGCCGTCGCGCCGACCCGCACCGTCTGCTCCATCAGGCAGTCCACGGGGAAGCCGTCGACGGTGACCGCGATCGCCTCCTCGTCGCGGATCGGAGGCCCCTCGGGGCTGGCGCAGCCCGCGAGCGTGGCGAAAAGGGACAACCAGAGAGCGCAACGGCGCATGCGGGGAGATACAGCGAAACCCATGCCGGGCCGCAGGATGGCATCGCAGGGCAGGTTTCGCTCCCCGAATGGGGACTTCAGACCTCAGCGTTGCGCCCCCGCGTCGCGGCAGGCCCTGCAGACCTGCCCCTTGCCTTTGCCCTTGCCCCTGCCCGCGGATCCCGTCCTGCCCGCGAGATCGAGGGCAGGGGCAAGTGGCGAGCCTCTCCCCAGGTGCGCGTGCCCGGGCCTTGGAGCGGCCGGATCGCATGAACGCGCCCCTGCCCGCGAAATCACGGGCAGGGGCAAGTGGCTCTGCTCGCTCCCTCCCTCAGTAGCCTTCGGCCGCCATCGCTTCGTCGGCGAAGTCGTACGCCGCCGCCGCCTGGGCCGGCGCGCTGCGCGCTCCCGAGGCGCGCTCCTGGGCCTGCTCGAAGCGCTGGGCCCGCTGACGCAGCGCGCGGCCCTCCGCCTCCGGGGCCTCCTCGGCCGCCGCGGCCAACACCGTGCGGGCCTGGGCGAGCTGCGCCGCCGCCTGCTGACCCTGACCGGCCCGCATCAGCTCCGCCGCGCGCCGCTGCGCCGTCGTGGCCTCGTGGTTGGCGACCATCGCCGCGACCGCGGGGGCCTGGCTCCGGGCCGCCGCGCCGGCGTCGCGGGTGACGTGGTAGCGCAAGAGCGTCTCCTGGGTCTGCGTCCCGCGCTCCCCGGGCTGCGCGTAGACCAGGCGCGCCTGGGCGAGCGGCCGGCTGCCCTCGCGCTGCGTGTCGAGCTGCGCCCGGAAGAGCACCTCGCGGTGCTGGCCCGCGTAGACCTGGCCGAGCGGGAGCCGCAGCCGCCCGTTCTCGACCACCGCGCCCGTCGTCGCGCCCTCGAGGATGCGCACGCCCGGGGCCGGGATGATCTCGATGTAGGCGTTCACGGCCACGCTGCGCGAGAGCAGGCTCATCTCCTCCTGGAGGATGCTCGCCATCTGCTGCGGCTGCGCCAGGTGGTAGAGCCGGCCCGAGCTGCGCACGACCATCGCGCTGAGCGTCGTCTGGTCGTAGCTGAGCCCCACGCCGATGCCGGTGATCTGGGTGCCGAACTCGGTCGCGCCCGCGGCCAGGTTGCTCAGCGAGTGCGGGTCCGAGGGCCCGATGTTGGCGTGGCCGTCGCTGATCAAGAACACGCGCCGCACGGGGTGACTGCCGGGCGCCTGGCCCATGCGGGAGATGCCCGCCTGCATGCCGCCGTAGAGGTTGGTGCCGCCGGCCGCGTAGAGCTGGTTCACCCGCTGCATCAGCTGCCCGCGCGTGGCCGCGCTCACCACCGTGGGCGGCGCGAACTCGGTGACCTGGTTGCTGAAGCCGTAGATCGAGACGATGTCCCCGTCGGCCATGCTCTCGAGGAGGCTCGCGGCGGCCATGCGCGCGTTGTGGATCTTGTCGCCCGCCATCGAGCCCGAGGTGTCGACCACGAGCGAGACGGCCATCGGCGCGCGGGCGCGTCGGGCCGGCGTCTGATCGGGCGCGTCGATCCACACCCCGACGAACGTCTGGCCGTCCGCGCCGACCCGGATCCGGGTCTGCACCGGCGAGCCATCGATCCACGTCTGCTGCGCCAGCGCCGGGCTCGCGCTCAGCGCGATCGCCCCCATCAAGATGCCCATCATTCCTCGTCGCATTCGTCCGACCTCCCGTGTGGAGGAGCGAGACGGATGGCGCCGCGCGACGATCTAAAAATCGGCGGCATCGCGCGTGCAGAGGCAGCCCGGCACGCATGCAGGCGTACCTCGCCAGCCTCCTCCCGTTCCTCCCCTTCGCGCTCCTCGTCTTCCTGCGAGTGAGCGTGATGCTCGTGGCGTTGCCGGCCCCCTTCGGCAGCGGCTCGCCCGTGCAGGTGCGGGTCGGCCTCTCGCTCCTCATCGCGCTGGCCATCTGCACGCCGCACTGGGGGACGGCCCCCCACATCGAGCTGGAGCCGGTCCCGCTGTCGGTCGCTGCGCTCGGGGAATTCCTGGTCGGGGCCGTCATCGGTCTGACGGTCCGCGTCACGCTAGCGGCGGCCGACGTGGCCGGGAACCTCGCCGGGCTGAGCATGGGCCAGGGCTTCGCCCAGACCGTCGACCCGATGTACGGCGAGCAGACGATGCCCACCGGGCGGCTGGTCGGGGCGCTTTCCGTCCTGATCTACTTCGCCCTGCAGGGTCATCACGTGACCCTCCAGGCCGTCGCGTGGTCGATCACGCACGCGCCGGTCGGCGACGCGCTCACCCACGCGGTGCACCCGGGCACGGTGGACATCGGCGCGGGGCTGCTGGCACAGGGCTTGCGGATAGCGTCCCCCATCGTGGGCACGATGTTCATCGTTCAGCTCGGAATGGGCCTCGTCGCGAGGTCGGCGCCGCGCGTTCAGATCTTCGCGCTCACCTTCGCCGTCACCTCCGCCGTGGGCGCCGCCGTGCTCTACGCGTCGCTCCCCGCCGTCGTCACCGCGCTGACCGCCCACCTGGGTGAGCTCCCCGCGGCCCTCCGCGCAGCGCTGGGAGGCGGCTGATGGCCGACGTCGACAAAGACAGCAAGACAGAGGAAGCGACCCCAAAAAAGCTCGAGCAGCTGCGCGAGCAAGGGCAGGTCGCCAAGAGCGCCGACGTCGCGGGCGCGGCCACCGTCGTCTCCACCGTCGCCATCCTCGCGGTGATGGGAGGCGGCTTCGCCGACGCCGTCACGCGCTTCACCGAGCGCATCTTCCGCCTGCGCGACGTGCACCGCCCCTTCGAGGCGCTCGAGACGCTCGGGCAGATCGGGGTCGAGATCGTCGGCCCCATCGCGGGCGCGGCCGCGGTGGCCGCCATCGTCGCGACGGTGGTGCAGACCAAGGGCCTGTTCGCGCTCGCCTCGCTCCAGCCGAAGCCCGAGCGCATGAACCCGCTCGAGGGCCTCAAGAAGGTCCTGCCCGGCCCGCAGATGCTGGTCGAGCTCGGCAAGAGCCTGCTCAAGGTCGGCCTCGTCGGCATCCTCGTCTGGCGCGTCATCGACGACGGGCTGCCGCGCTTCGTCGTGCTGCCCATGGCCGAGACCGAGGCGGGCGCGGCCGAGGTCGGCGCCATCGCGGCCAAGCTGGTCCTCTGGGGCGTCGCCGCCCTGACCGTGCTCGCCGCGCTCGACTACGTCATCACCTGGCGCCGTTTCGCCAAGCAGAACCGCATGGCGAAGCACGAGGTGAAGGAAGAGCACAAGCAGAGCGAGGGCGACCCACACATCAAGGGCAAGCGCCGCCAGAAGCAGCGCGAGCTCGCGAACCAGCGCTCGGTGCAGGCGGTCGAGGACGCCACCTGCCTGGTCACCAACCCGACGCACATCGCGGTCGCCATCCGCTACGAGCCCGACCAGGGCGACGCGGCGCCGATCATGCTCGGCTCCGGGGTCGAGGAGGTCGCGCTCCGCATGCGCGCCGAGGCCCGCAAGAAGGGCATCCCGATCGTCGAGAACAAGCCCCTCGCCCGCGCGCTCCGCGCCACCGGCAAGCCCGGCCGCCCCATCCCGGTCGAGCTCTACGAGATCGCGGCCAAGGTCATCGCCCACGTCATGGGCATCCGAGGTGGGAGATGAGCGCCGCGACCAGCGCCAAGAGCGCGGGCATGTTCCCGGCGCGGTTCGCCACCGTGGTGCCGGTCCTGCTGGTCGGGATCGTGCTGCTGATGGTCGTGCCGCTGCCGGCCCTGATGCTCGACTTCATGCTCGCGAGCTCGATCGCGCTGAGCGTGGCCCTGCTCCTGATCGCCATCAACCTCGAGAAGCCGCTCGATCTGTCGAGCTTCCCGACCATCCTGCTCTTCGGCACCCTGCTCCGCCTCGCGCTGAACGTCGCCTCGACGCGGCTGATCCTCCTCGAGGGCGCGAGCGGCACCGACGCGGCGGGCGAGGTGATCCGCTCCTTCGGCGAGTTCATCGTCGGCGGCAACTACCTCGTCGGCGGCACGGTCTTCGTGCTGCTCGTCATCATCAACTTCGTCGTCATCACCAAGGGCGCGGGGCGCGTCGCCGAGGTCAGCGCGCGCTTCACCCTCGACGCGATGCCCGGCAAGCAGATGTCCATCGACGCCGACCTCGCGTCGGGCGCGATGACCCAGGACGCCGCGCGCGCCCGTCGCAAAGAGGTCGAGCAGGAGAGCGACTTCTTCGGCTCCATGGACGGCGCGAGCAAGTTCGTCCGCGGCGACGCCATCGCCGGCCTGCTGATGACCGGCATCAACATCGTCGTCGGCTTCATCGTCGGCGTGATGCAGAACGACCTGAGCGCGGTGGACGCCGCGTCGACCTACACCATCCTCACCGTCGGCGACGGGCTGGCCTCGCAGATCCCCGCGCTGCTCGTCTCGACCGCGGCCGGCGTGGTCGTCACCCGCGCCTCCACCGGCGTCGCGCTCTCGCCCACCCTGGTCAAGCAGCTCGGCGGCTCGCAGAAGGCCCTCTACGGCTCAGCCGCGGTGCTCGGCGGCGTGGGGCTCTTGCCCGGCATGCCGGTCCTGCCCTTCCTCGCGCTCGCGGGCGCGATGGCGTGGGCGGGGCGGAGCGCGGGCCAGGCGGCGGAGGCCATCGAGACCGCGCCCGAGGGCGGCGAGGACGCGGCGAGCGGCGCGCCGACCGAGCGCGACAAGCTCGAGCAGGCGCTGCCGGTCGAGCTGCTCGAGCTCGAGGTGGGCTACGACCTCGTCGGCCTCGTGGACAGCGCGCAGGGCGGGGAGCTGGTCGAGCGCATCGGCGCCATCCGGCGAAACCTCGCGAGCGAGCTCGGCGTGATCGTCCCGAGCGTGCACATCCGCGACAACCTCCGCCTCGCGGGCGGCGCCTACCGCCTGCTCCTGAGCGGCAACGAGGTCGGCGGCGGCGAGATCAAGCAAGGCCGCCTGCTCGCGATGGACCCGACCGGGAGCCTGCCGAAGATCGAAGGGGAGGAGACGCGCGAGCCCGCGTTCGGGCTGCCCGCCCTCTGGGTCCGCAAGGCCCACCGCGAGAAGGCCGAGTCGCTCGGCTACACCGTCGTCGACCCGCCCACGGTGGTCGCCACGCATCTGACCGAGCTCTTCCGCAGCGTCGCGCCGGATCTCCTGGGCCGCAGCGAGACGCAGGAGCTCCTGGACCTCTTCGCGCGCCGCGAGCCGCGCCTCGTCGACGACCTCGTGCCGAACGTGCTGACCCTCAGCGACGTCAGCAACGTGCTCAAGCGCCTACTGGCCGAGAGCGTCTCGGTCCGCGATCTGCGCACCATCCTCGAGGCGCTGGCCGACCACGGCCGCCACGTGAAGGACCCCGCGCAGCTCACCGAGCTCTGCCGCGAGCGGCTCGCGCGCCACATCACCGGCCGCTTCCGCGACGCCCAGGGCCGCGTCTCCGCGCTCATCCTCGACCCGAACGCCGAGCAGGCCTTCCGGGACGGCGGGCCGAACGCGACGGCGGCGCAGCGCATCCTCTCTTCCCTCGACGGCGCCTCGCGCGCCTTCGCCGGCGTGACCACGCCGCCGGCCGTGATCTGCGCGCCCGACGTGCGGCGCGTGGTCCAGGAATTCCTCGCCCGCCGCGTCCCGGGTCTGAGCGTGCTGTCGTATCGAGAGATCGACGGCTCCGCGACGATCCGCAGCCTCGGCGTGGTGAGCGGTTGAACGGAGACCTTCGATGCCCGAGCACACCTACACCGCCCAAAGCCTCGACCGCGCGCTCTCCCGGGTGAAGCGCGAGCTCGGCGCGGACGCGGTGATCCTCTCCTCGCGTCAGCTCGCGGGCGGCGGCGCCTTCGAGGTCCGCGCCCTGGCGGCCGAGGACGCGACCGACTTCCAGCAGCCGGTCCCCGCGAGCAAGAACGCCTCGCTCCTCGAGCGGCTCCTGATCCGGAACGGCCTCGACCCGCAGATCGCGCGGCTCTTCGCGGTCAGCGCGCCGGGCCAGCCCCGCACGCTGCGCGAGGCCACCGAGGGCCTCGCCCGCTCGCTCGCCGACCACGTGGCCTTCGCCGCGCCGGATCTCGACGCGCCGCGCAAGCACCTCGCCCTGGTCGGGCCCACGGGCGTCGGAAAGACGACGACCCTCGCCAAGATCGCGGCGGAGGCGGCCCTCATCCGCCAGCGCGCGGTCGGCATCATCTCGCTCGACGGCTACCGCATCGGCGCGGTGCAGCAGGTCGAGCAGTACGCGGACCTCATCGGCGTGCCGCTCGAGGTCGCGAGCGATGTGTCGAGCTTCCGACGGGCCCTGCGTCGGCTCGCTGACGCTGAGGTGGTGTTGATCGACACCGCGGGCCGCGCGCCCCGGGACAAGGCCGCCCTCGGGGAGTTGGCCGAGATCCTGCACAGCAGTGATGTCGAAGTGGAAGTGAGCCTCTGCATGAACGCCGCGAGCCGAACGATGGAGCTGGAAGACGCCGTCGAGCGTCACGCCGTGCTCCTCCCGAAGACGCTCACGATCACGAAGCTGGACGAGGCGCTGCAGTACGACGCGATCGTCTCCGCCCACATCACGAGCGGCCTTCCGCTCGCCTGGTTCACCACCGGTCAGCGCGTCCCCGAGGACGTCGAGATGGCCACCCCCGAGAAGCTGGCCGCCGCTCTCTGCGGCGAGGAGGTCTAGAGATGATTCGCGAGAACGATCAAGCAGCGGGTCTGCGCGGGAGCAAGGCACCGCCGCGCGTGGTCAAGCTGCGCCCCGGCGGCCAGGGGACCCACGTCATCGCCGTCACGAGCGGCAAGGGCGGCGTCGGCAAGACGCAGGTCTCCGCCAACCTCGCGGTGGAGCTCGCCCGGAACGGCAAGCGCGTCCTCGTGCTCGACGCCGACCTCGGCCTCGCCAGCATGGACCTCGCCTTCGGCGTGAGCCCGCAGTACAACTTGCTGAGCGTGCTGACCGCGGAGCGCACCATCGACGAGATCCTCGTCGAGGGCCCCGAGGGTGTGCACCTCATCCCCGCCTGCCCCGGCCGCTACGACGTGGCCAACCTCGACGCCCGCCAGCGCGCCGCGCTCTGGGACCTCGTCGAGCAGGTGGCGCAGGACTTCGACGTCCTCATCATCGACACCGGGGCCGGCATCGGCAGCAACGCGGTCGGCTTCGCGAGCTACGCGGACGACGTCCTGCTCGTGACCACGCCCGACCCGACCTCGCTGCGCGACGCGTACGCGATGGCCAAGGTCCTCCACCGCCGCGCCGGCGTCGACCGCATCCACGTCGTCGCCAACCAGGTCAACAGCGAGCGCGAGGGCGCGGAGATTCACTCCCGCATGGACGGCATCGTGCGCCGCTTCCTCATGCTCGAGCTCGGCTACCTCGGCGCCATCCCGCGCGACGACTCCGTGCGCGAGGGCGTCGCCACCGGCCAGCCCTTCGTGCTCCGCTCGCCCACCTCCCTCGCGGCCCGCGCGGTCGGCAACCTCGTTCGGCGCCTCAAGGTGCTCGAGGCGACGGAGGCCCACCCGTGCTGAACGCGGCGCTCACGGCGGAGCTCGGCGGCCCTTCGCGAGAGGAGCTGATCCAGATCGGCGTCCCGATCGTGCGGCGCGTCGCCTTCCGCATGGCCCGGCGCCTGCCGCCGAGCGTCGACGTGGGCGACCTGATCGGCGCGGGCAACGAGGGCCTGGTCAAGGCGGCCGAGAGCTACGACGCGGAGAAGTACCCGCGCTTCGAGCCCTACGCCGAGCGCCGCATCCGCGGGGCCATCCTCGACGAGCTCCGCAGCTGGGACCCCATCACGCGACACGGCCGCAAGCGCATGGTCGAGGTCAGCAAGACGATTCGCAAGCTCCAGTCGCAGCTCGGCCGCGCGCCGGAGGAGGACGAGATCGCGAAGGCGCTCGGCGTCCCGCTCTCCGAGTACCAGCGGATCAGCATGGAGCTCGCGCGCGGACCGGCGCTCGGGCGGGTGGGCGCGGTCGACCCCGACCACGTCGACTCCGGCTTCGACGACCCGGCCTCCCTCTACGGCGAGGCGGAGCTCAAGCAGCGGCTCGCGGGGGCCATCACGAAGCTCCCCGAGCGCACCCAGACCGTGCTCGCCCTCTACTACCAGGAGGAGTGCACGCAGTCGGAGATCGGCGAGATCCTCGGCGTCACCGAGAGCCGCGTCTGCCAGATCCTCGGCGACGCCGCCGCGCGCCTCCGCGCCATCCTCGCCCGCGAAGAGCAGGTCCGCCGACCCCTTCGGCAGCACTGAACCTCGAGACTGACCTCAGGAAGCACACCCATCATGTCGGACGGAATCTACAGCGCCTTGAGCGGAGCGATCGCGCAACAGCGATCTCTCGACGTCACCGCGAACAACGTGGCGAACGTCGGCACCGTCGGGTACCGCGCCGACGCGCTGGCCTTCCGCGAGGCCGTCAGCCGTGAGCAGGGCGGGCCGACCCCCGACAGCCTCCGCTACGTCACCATCAGCCAGCTCTCCACCGACGAGCGCGACGGCCCCCTCAACCAGACCGGCAACCCGCTCGACGTGGCGCTGCAGGGCGAAGGCCTCCTCGCCGTCGAGACCGACGAGGGCGTGCGCTACACCCGCGCCGGCAGCTTCCGCATGGACGCCGAGGGTGTGCTCCGGACCCCGAGCGGCCACGCGCTCCTCGCGGCCGAGCCGTCCGACCCGAGCCAGCCCGAGCTGCGCGTCCCGCCCACCGCCGCCTCCATCCAGATCGGCGTCGACGGCACCCTGATGGCGGACGGCGAGCCCGTCGGCCGCATGCGCATCGAGCGCTTCGCCTCCGGCGGCCTCGAGAAGCAGGGCGTCACCCTCTACGCCCCGACGGGCCGCGGCGCGGGCCAGCCCGCCGCCGACACCCAGGTGCTCCAGGGCTACCTCGAGGGCGCCAACGTCAGCCCCATCGAGGGCATGAACGAGCTCATCACCGCCAACCGCTCCTTCGAAGCGTTCCAGCGGGTCATTCAAGCGTTCCGCCAGATCGACGAGAAGGCGGCGCGCGAAGTCGGTCGGACCGGCTGACTTCTAGTAAGCAAGACACGAGGACAGAATCATGATGCGTTCCCTTCGATCCGCGGCGAGCGGTATGGTCGCCCAGCAGACCCACATCGACACCATCGCCAACAACATGGCGAACGTGTCGACCACCGGGTTCCGCCGCTCGCGCGCCGAGTTCCAGGATCTGCTCTACCAGCAGGTCCGGACCCCCGGGGGACGCACGGCCGACGGCGGCACGCTCCCGACCGGCGTGCAGATCGGCCAGGGCACGCGCACCGTCTCCACCGAGTTCATGCACACGCAGGGCGCGATGCAGCAGACGGGCAACCCGCTCGATCTCGCCATCGAAGGGGAGGGCTTCTTCCAGATCGTGCGCCCGGGCGGCGACATCGCCTACACCCGCGCCGGCAACCTCAAGCTCGACAACCAGGGCCAGCTCGTCACCGTCGACGGCCTGCCCATCGAGCCGCAGATCAGCGTTCCCCAGGACGCGACCAGCGTGAGCATCGCCCAGGACGGCACCGTCAGCGTGACCCAGCCGGGCAGCAACCAGACGATGGAGCTCGGTCAGCTCCAGATCGCCCGCTTCCCCAACCCGGGCGGCCTCCAGGCCCTCGGCCGCAGCATGTTCCAGGCGACCAGCGCCAGCGGCCAGCCCCTCGTCGTCCAGCCCGGCCAGGAGGGCTCCGGCACCCTGAGCCAGGGTTTCCTCGAGGGCTCCAACGTCGAGGTCGTCAACGAGATGATCGACCTCATCAGCAGCCAGCGCGCCTACGAGCTGAACCAGCGCGTCATCCAGGCGAGCGACGAGATGCTGCGCAAGTCTACGGAAGTCTGACCATTTTCAGCCTTCCCAGTTCCTCTGATCCAATCGCAATGAGGCTTACTTCTTAGAATATCCTCGTGAGCTGTCACGAAGTCCGAAAGGACGAATCACATTCTCCGTGATTAGTGTGCCCGAGCTGGTGCCAGCAGCTCGGGCGCGCGTTTTTAAACTGCACCGCTTCTCGACGCGCCTCGCGGCGCCGCTCACCCCCCAGCCGGGCTCGGTCTCTCGGGCTCGCGGAGGCGAGAGAGTGAGAAGTGTGGTGCGCGATCCCGCGTTTGATCCCGTACGAGAGCGACGCGTGGCGAGCGCGCGAAACCACCACGAGCGAGCCCTCCTGGTGCGGCAAGGCGGTCGGACCTGTGTGGCCTCAGCGTCGACGTCGAACACAGCGAGCGCGGGTTGGCCAGTCACGAGGTGGTCGGCTGTCTCGAGCGCGAGGGCTGCGAGGTGCTCGGCGACATCGCGACCGACTGTGATGAGCCGCTCGACCGCAAGTGAATCCTCCGGCCATCATCGTGCGCATACGAGAAAGGGGCGGCGGAGCATCCATCGCGCGAGAGCCAGCTCAGTGGTCCTGGCAATGCGGACACGTCGCGCTCTTTCAATCCGAAAAAAACCACGCATGAACATGCGCAAATAGCTTGCGTGAACATGTGTTCATGCTAGGTGCTTTGCATGGGGGCATTCATCGAAGATGGTCCGTCGGACGACACCTCTCGTCAGGTGGCCGACGAGACTCTCAGGAAGCTCGGGCGGCTGCGCGCGGCGAGCGACTTCGAGCTCTGTCAGTGGTTCCTCTGCGGCTTCCGCCTGAAGGTCCACGACCTGTACGGCTTCGCCAGCTTCCGCGAGTACTCCGAGCGGTGGTTCGGCTGCACGGGCCGCGCGACCGAGGAGCGGGTTCGCGTCGCGGAGCGGCTCGAGGAGCTGCCGAAGCTCAGCGCCGCGTTCGCCGCAGGCGAGCTGGTCTTCTCCGCCGTGCGCGAGCTGACGCGCGTCGCAGACGGGGAAACCGAGAACGAGTGGCTCGAGGTCGCCGAGGGAAAGACCGCGTCGCAGATCGAGCGCATGACCTCGGGCAAGAAGCCGGGCGACCGGCCGAACGACCCGACGCGGCCGGAGCTCGAGCGCAAGCGCGTGACCCTGAACCTCTCGCCCTCGGCCTACGCGCTCCTTCGACAAGCGCGCGACGTGCTCCGCAAGGAGAGCGGCGGCACGCACCTCGACGACGACGCCTTCATCGAGCTGCTCGCGTCGAGCGCGCTCTCGGGCGGGGGTGACGCGGACGAGACGCGGAGCCGGCACCAGATCGCGCTGACGGTCTGCGAGTGCTGCAAGGCCGCCACGCAGGACGCGAACGGCGAGCAGGTCCCCGTCGGCCCCGAGGTGGTGGAGATTGCCGAGTGCGACGCGCAGATCATCGGCCGCGTCGACATCTCAGCCGGCTACGAGCGGGCGAGCCAGGTGATCCCGCCCGCCGTGCGCCGCGCAGTGGTGCGTCGGCACGGCGGCGTGTGCGCGGTGCCCGGCTGCAAGCACACCAGCTGCGACGTGCACCACTGCGATCCCAAGTCGGAGGGCGGCAGCCACGATCCCGAGCGGCTCGTCCTCCTGTGCTCGACCCATCACGGGATCGCGCACGAAGGGAAGATCGTCATCCGCGGCACCTGGTCCGAGGGCTTCGTGTTCGAACACGTCGTTTTCGAGAACACGGATGGGTCCGCCTACGGCTCGCCGACGGTGGAGCCGAGGAAGGCGCGCGTGCTGGCCGAGGTCTTCCAGATGCTCAGGGCGCTGAGCTTCAAGGAGAAGGAGGCGCGGCGGCTCGTGGACCAAGCGCGCCCCCACGTGGGGGCCGAGACGACGGCCGAGCAGGCGCTGCGGTTGGCGCTGCGGGGCGTGTCGGTCGGGGGCTGCGTGCGGGAGGTGCTCGCGGAGTACGGCGATCCGAGAAGCCGGGAGCCGGCCCCCACGTGGGGGCTCCTGCGGCTCGGCCGGGGAGTGGGGAGCCCCGTCCTCTACGAAGTGCCCATCGCGCGAGGTCGGGAGGTCGATCACATCGAAGCCGCACTCCCCTTGCCTGGAGGATCGCCGCGTCGCCGCCCATCGCCGCTGGCTGACACGGCAACGTCGTCCATCGCGCATCTGCGCGCCTGTCCACCGGCAAGCGCAGAACGCCCGTGGTGAGCCATCAGCGCAGTGAACCCGGGCTCAGTCCGGAGCGACCTCTCGTGCCCACCCCGCGTTGCCATTCCACCAGCGGACGAAGGAAGCCTCACCCTCGAACACGCAGCCCTCGCCGACCTCGTCCACCATATCGTCCTCACCCATCAGGTCGGGGAGCACGGCCGCGCGACACCAAGCCCCCAGCCACGCGGAGAACGACCGCGCCGCGGGCTCGACGTCACCCGTGAAGTATGCCCCGCAGACGCTGGCCCAGCGCGGATCCACGGCGGGCGTCAACAGCTCGGAGCGCGGGTCCACCCGCCGAACGCGCACCCCGCCGAGCGAGAGCTCGTCAAAGTCGAGCGGGTGGGGATCAGGATGAACGCGAGCACAATCCACATGGCGCGCGAGCCCACAGGCCTCCCCCGGAGATCGCCACCCACCAGACCCCGCCTGCCTGCGCCAGGTCGTCTTGCCCGGCGTCGAGAGCCGGGTAGGGTAAGCTTGCGCATCTAGAGGGTGGCTCCGCGGCCAGTTCGCGCCTCCCTCGCGGAAACCGACATGCGGAAACGAACCCTGCTCGCCGCCCTGGCCTTCGCGCTCGTGGGGTGCTTCCACGACCACGGCCTCGCGCCGGGAGACGCGGGCCGAGACGCCGGAGCCCCGCTCGACGGCGACGCGTCGCCCGTCTCCGTCTGTCCCACGCTCGGCGGCTACCCGACCTGCGACGTCCTGTGCGAGGCGGGTTGCCCGGGCGACGGCCTCTGCCACCAGCACTTCCACATCTGCCGCGGGTTCGCGGAAGCCGCGGGGTGTTCCATCACTCTGGCCTCGACCGAGACCGACTATCCGGACCGGACCTACTGCAAGGACGGCCAGGTGTGTGTCGTGGCCGACGAGGTCCTCGAGGCAGACGGCGTGATGCGCGGGCTGTGCGTGCGCGAGGTCTACTGCCGCGAGATGCACGAGGCCGGCGTCGAAGCGCGGTGCCGGTGGTCGGACGAGACCGAGTTCGTGACGGGAGCGCCCGAGCTCGCGACGTGTCCCCCGTCGGTGCACGGACTGGTGCGCAACTGCGGCGGCCCCTG
>JAVJQK010000051.1 GCA_040218145.1 Sandaracinaceae bacterium
TACGGTGGTGAGCTCGCCCGGCCGACCACGACCGGCATCGGCCTCCGACCGGCGTACCCACTCCCGGACCGACGACTCGGTCAGGTCCAGGTCCTTCGCGACCTGGGCGACGGTCCGGTCACCCACCTGGCAGAGGGCGACCACCTCGGCCCTGAACTCCGGCGTGAACTTCCTTCGTTTTCTTTTCGACATGGGACACTCCTCGCGCATCTTCGCGCCTTCGGGGGTGTCCACGGAAGCGGGGGATCCTCATACGCGCTCCAGGCGCCGCTCCACCGGGAGGCGCGGCGGCGGGGCGCGACCGCCGCGCAGCTCGCGCGCTGGTTCCAGTATCCCCGCGGCCGCTGGCACGCGGACGGCGTCGTCCGTCACTTCCCGAACCACCGAGACCATCTGCACGTGCGGTTCTCGTGCGACGGCGAAGAGCGCTGCCGCTGACGGCGCGCATTTGCTCGAATCCACGCGGGGTGAGATCGGTTAGTCTCCGCGGAGGGAGGGCGCGGTGAGCGACGAGGCCGAGGGGATCTGGCGGCGTTTCGACGAAGAGGTGAGCGACGCGCTCCTGCGCGCGGTCAGCGGGGCCTTCGCCTTCGTCGCCTGCGCGGACGCGCACCTGGCCGAGGCCGAGGTGGAGCGCTTCCTCGCGTGGGTCGAAGCGCGCGACGTCTTCGAGAGGCTCCCGGCCGATCGGCTCGAGGCGCACTTCCGCGGGCTCGCGCAGGCGTTCGCGCACGACTTCGCCGACGGCGAGCGACGCGCCACCGAGGCCGTCGCGGCCGTCGGGCAGGACCCTCGCGCGCGTGAGCTGGTCCTGAGCGCGGCGCGCGTGGCGGTGGTGGCCGACGAGCGGCTGATGGAAGTGGAAGAGGCCGCGGTGGCGCGGATCCGTGCGGCGCTCGGCCTCGTGGAGGGGGATTCGGAATGACGGAAACGATGACAATTCGAGGCGGGCTCGCGTATCCTTCGCGCATGCGTCGCGCATGGATGCCTCTCGTCACTCTCTCTTTGCTGGCCTTCGGATGTGCGGAGCAGCCTCGGTGCGAAGCACGCGGCTCGGCGAGCCGGCCGCGTGTGGACGTCGAGTGCAACGCGGGCAAGGTCCCCGTGTGCGGCGACGACCCGCTCGAGATCTACAGCCAGAGCACGGGCGCGTTGCTGCCAGTGCCGCCCGACTCGGTCGCGAACGGCTCGTGCGCGGGCATCGAGGGCCCGTGTCGGCCGCGCGTGATCTGCGCGTCCGCGGGCGCGTCGCCCACGTGCGCCAACGGGGCCGCCCCGACGTGCGTGCGCGGTGAGACCACGCAGCTCTCCGAGCCGACGCCGCCGCCGATGGACTCGGGCACGATGGACGAGGACTCGGGCACGGACACCGACGCGGGCACGGACACCGACGCGGGCGCGGACACCGACTCCGGCGTCGCGGACGACGCGGGCCCCGAAGACTCCGGCGTCTGAGCCCCTCAGTTGAGGTAGCGCGGGGGCTCGTCGTCGCCGCCGCGCACCACCCGCAGGTCCGGGCCGCTGCGCCGCTTCTTCTTCGGGGAGGCGCCCGTGGGCGTCCGCGGGCGCGTGATCCACTTGGCGAAGCCCACGCCCGCCGCGATGGCCGCCGCCTGCTCCGCGAGGACGAAGGGGTCCTTCGCGAGGACGGCCATCAGGGCCGAGATGCCGATGCCGATGGCGAGCGCGGTCCACGCCTTCAGCGGGATCATCAGCGGGAAGAGCAAGATCTCGCGGCCCCGGAAGATCACGGGGAAGGCGCCGAACGCGGCCGCGGCGACCACCCCGGCCCCCGAGGGCGGGAACACCTGCACGCTCACGCCCATCACCGAGAGCAGCGCGCCGAGCGCGAGGCAGCCGGCCGCGCCCGCGAGCACGCCCACGCCGGTGAGCTGCAACGTCCGCTTGGCGCCGAAGGACTCCTCGAACGCCGAGAGGAAGAAGTAGATCATCAGCAGCGTGATCGCGAAGCCGATCAGGGCTGCGGGCTGCGGCGGCCAGACCATCCAGTACGTGAACGGCTGCCACGCCAGCATCCAGGCGTTGCCCTCCATGAAGCCGACGTTGAGGGCGCCCAGCTCGAAGAGCGGGAAGCCGCCGACGTTCTCCACGATGGCGACGGTGACGAACGAGACCCCGAGGAAGATGAGGAGCTTCTTGACCGTCGGAGTGAGCCGGGGGAACTGGAAGCGCACGCTCTCTTGGATGTAGTCATCCGGGGGCGCGGGAGCAACCGGGTCAGTCCGAGACGACCTCGGGCTCGATGGCGCCCATGCGGCCCTGCTGGAAGTCCTCGATGGCCTGCATGATCTCGCCGCGCGTGCTCATCACGAAGGGCCCGTAGCGCGCCACCGGCTCGCGCAGCGGCTGCCCGGCGATCAGCAGCACGTCCATCGCTCCCGCGGCCTCCTCGGGCACCGAGAGCGTCACCGCGTCGCGGTCGTGGCGCAGCACCGCCATCTGCCCGTCCGCGACCGAGGCGCCACCCACCACGCCCTCGCCGCCGAACACGTAGGCGAAGGCGGCGCGCTCGCGCGGCAGCGGCTGCGTCAGCGCACCACCCGGCTGCAGGGTCACGTGCAGATACGTGATCGGGACGTGCGTGTCGATCACGGCCTTCGCGCCGAGCGCCTCCCCGGCGATCACGCGCACGCGGACGCGGCCGTCGTCGCTCTCGACCGTCGGGATGCGCTCGCTCGGCACCTCCTGGTAGCGCGGGCGCCGCATCTTGTGCGCGCGCGGCAGGTTCACCCAGAGCTGGAAGCCGTGCATGGGTCCGCCGCGCTCGCGCATCTCCTCGCCCGGCATCTCGGAGTGCACGACGCCCGCGCCCGCGGTCATCCACTGCACGTCGCCGGGACCGATGCGCCCCGCGTGTCCCTGCGAGTCGCGGTGACGCACCTCGCCCTCGAGCACGTAGGTCACCGTCTCGAACCCGCGGTGGGGGTGATCGGGGGCGCCGATCGCCTCTCCCGGGCCCCAGGTGACGGGACCCATCTCGTCCAGCAGGAGGAAGGGATCGACGAGCTCCAAACCCGCGGTCGGGAAGGGGCGGCGCACCGGGAACCCCCCTCCTTCGAGCTGACGGTGGGCGGTCACGACGCCGGCGACGGATCGACTCTCGCTCATGCCCTCACCGTGCGTCGCGATGCACGCGCGCGAAAGGGGGCGGTCCTCGATGGGTCGCATCGACGCGCTCGATGGCCCATCCTCCGGGGACGTGGATCAGGGCGCGACGCTGAGCGTCGGGGTCGCCTCGCCGGGCAGGGCGCAGTAGTCCCCGCTGCAGACCTCGCCCGAGGGGCAGGCGGCGCCCGCGCCACAGAAGCTCTGGCAGCGCCCTCCGATCCGACATCGGCTGCCCGTCGCCACGCTGAACGTCTCCGGGGCCGTGGTGAAGAGCACCGCGCCGGCCTCGTCGCGGGCCTCGAGGTGCGCCGTGTAGTCGAACCCGGGCAGCACCCGCGTGCCGAGCGCGCCGGCCGCGCAGGGGACCGAGGCGTCGCTCGCGATCTGGCCGCCGCCGCCGAGCGAGTCGAAGACGACGTGCACCGTCGAGAGCCCCGCCGCCTCGCAGCTCATCAGGCTCGCCCCCTGGCCCTGCACGTCGAAGAGCGCGCCGATGGTCCCCGTGAAGAACTCGCCCTGCGGCACCACGATGGGCGGCCCCTCCAGCTCGGCCGTCACGTCGGCCGCGTCGCCGATGGCCACGACGTTGCCCGTGCCGTCGATGGCCTCGAGCCGCACGCGCCAGTCCCCGGCCGCGACGACCTGCCCGCGACCGCGTCGGCCCGCCGTGTCGAACACCCCCACGTCTCCGCTGTCGTCCGCCGCGGTGCAGCTGAAGAAGAGCCCGGCGTGCGGCACGGGCCGCTGCACGTCCAGGAAGGTCACGCGCACCCGGTTCGCGCCGAGCGCCGCGCAGCTGGACTCGGTCGGCATCGACCCGTCGATCGTCCACTGCCCCTGGATCGAGACCGCGCTCCCGACCGGGTCGAAGTCGCTCAGCGCGACGCACCCGCCGAGCGACACCCCGAGAGCGATGAGCAGCAGCTTCCGCACGCGCTGATCCTAATCGCTCCGCGGCCCGCGTCACGTCTCGGTGAGTGAGTTGGTCGGCGACCCCACCGTCCTCACTTTCTCGGCTGTCGACGCAACCGGCGGCGATCGACTACGATGAATGCTATCCGGAGGTTCCATGCGGCAAGATATGCTCACGCAAGCGCGAGTCGCTCTCGCGATCTCATCACTCCTTGCCATGGCGGCATGCACTCCGGCGGAGACATGCCGTCCGGGGGAGGTCGTTCTCGAAGACGGTGGCTGCCAGACGCCGCCGGATTCCGGTGCGGCGCCGGACTCAGCGATGGCTTGTGAGGCTGATTCGAACTGCAGCGACGGACGCTTCTGCAACGGAGTCGAACTATGTCGCCCCGCCGATTCGATGGCAGACGCGCGGGGATGTGTGATGGGCGACGGTAGCCCGTGCGCTGACGGACAAACTTGCGAGGAATCTTCCCGTTCCTGCGTCACGGACTGCGGCTCCGGAAGCGACGCGGACGGCGATGGCTACGACGCCGTCGAATGTGGAGGCGTCGATTGCGACGACTCGGACGCGGACCGCTTCCCAGGGAACCCGGAGGTTTGCGACCTGAAAGACCAGGACTGCGACGACAGCACTATCGCAGGTGCGGAAGGGGACGCAGACGGCGACGGCTTCATCGCGGCAGCCTGTTGTGCAGGCGACGGCGCCGGGGGCACCATTTGCGGGAACGACTGCGACGATGAGCAATCCGGAGTCAACCCGGGTAGCCCGGAAGCTTGCAACGGCATCGACGATGACTGTGATGGGCGGGTCGACGAAGGGCTTCTCTCCGTCTTCTTTCGCGACGACGACGGCGACCTGTTCGGTCGAAGTGATGACAGCATCTCCGCCTGCATGAGGCCGGCCGGCTACGCGCCTGTGGATGGCGACTGCGATGATACTGAACGGCGGATCAACCCCGTCGCACCGGAGACATGCGACATGGTCGATCAAGATTGCGATCTCGCGATCGACGAGGCCGCCATGGAGCTCGGTACCTCAGAGCATTGCAGCACCTGCTTCGACGCGTGTCAGTTCGAGTGCTTGGCGGGCGGCACCTGCGACGTCGGGGTCGAAGTGGGGGCAGGGGAACGCCATTCGTGTGTCCTGATGAGCTCCGGTCGCATCTTCTGCTGGGGAGAGGGCGGATCCGGCCAGCTGGGGCACGGAGCGTCGGCCTCTAGCACCAGCCCGGTGCAAGTGTCGGGCGTGACGAACGGCTCTGAACTGACCGTGGGAGGCAACCACACGTGCTTCTTCGATGGTGTAGCCTCGCTCTGGTGCTTCGGTCGCAATGATCATGGGCAGCTCGGAAACATGTCGTTCTCCGACTCCAACGTGCCGGTGCGCGTGAGAACGGTGTCGGACACCCCGGCGGACCAGGTCGCAGCCGGCTACTCGCATAGCTGCTACGTCGGGAGTCGAAGTGGAGGAGGCGGTGCCGTGGCGTGCTGGGGAGCCGGCTCGTTCAGCCAGAACGGACATACCTCCGATCTGTCTGCGCCGCGCCTCGTCGCAGGTGTGTCCACGGATGTGACCGAAGTGGCCGCCGGCGGAAGTCACACCTGCGCCCGGACGAGGACCGGGGAAGTGCAGTGCTGGGGACACAATGCCGATGGGCAGCTCGGAGGCGGCAGCGCTGGCCCTGCCACGGCGGCGCCGACGAGCGTGAGTGGGCTGAGCGACGCCGTCGCGCTCGGCATGGGTGCAACCAGCTCGTATGCAGTTCGCAGCGGCGGCGGAGCATCGGGCTGGGGGCGGAACCGGCAATGGCAGCTCGGGACCTCGATGACCGGCAACGTGTTTCCCGCTCCGGTCCCCGTCGCCATCTCTGGCGCGACGGAGATCGTCGGAGGCTCAGTGCATGGCTGTGCGATCGCCGCTGGCGGCGCCATGTGCTGGGGAGTGAACAACGGGACCGTAGGAGACGGGACCATCCAGGATCGGCAGCTTCCGACTGCCGTCAGCGGAGGCTCTCGATTCGTCAGTGTCGCCGCCGGCGACGTCCACTCGTGCGCTCTCGATCCGGACGGCGTCGTCTGGTGCTGGGGCAGGAACGGATCCGGACAGCTAGGCGACGGGACCACGGCGGATCGGCGCACTCCCGTGAGAGTGGTCGCACCCTAGCCCGCACCGGTGCTGACTCAGCGCGCCGAAACGCGACGAGAGGCCGACCGTGGCGTGTCGGCCTCTCGCATTGGTCATCGAGCGTCTGCCTACGGTGCGAAGTACGCAGCTCTGCAGGTGGCGAGGCCGAGCCCGCCGGCCGCGTCGATGGTCACCGTGCACGCGGCCACCGGGTCCCACGCCTTGCGACCGCCGTCGAAACCTTCGAACTCGATGTCGTAGGATCCGGGCGCCAGCGCCGCGCCTCCCACTCCACTCATGACATTGATGTCATCGGTGCACGCCACAGCGGTGCCGGGGTCCTGGCCAGCTACGACCGTGGCAGTGCCAGCGATGAACACCTGCCAGCGCATCGTGTCGACACCCGAGGTCGTGCAGCCGCCGAAGGTGCCAGGCGTCGTGCTGCTCTCCCAGTCGAAGAAGGTAGCGATCGTCGAGCTGTCGAGTCGGAAGTCGAGCTCGAGGTCGAGTGGGGTACCCGCCGTGACGGTCACGGGGCTCGACGTAGCGACCACGCTGATCTCTGCGCCACCGGCGTCCAGTAGAGTCGCTGTCACGAGATAGTTACCTGCCGCCAGAGTGGGGGTCCCACTCGTGTAGGTGAAGTCGTCGCACGGGATGCTCATCACGACGATTCGACCGTCGGCGAACTCGGTGTCGTCTCCCGCGTAGAAGGCGATCTCGACCTCGCTGGCACCGGTCGCTTCGCAGCTGCGGTCCGACTCACCCACCGGAGGAAGGTAGCCACCGACGGTCCACTCGGCGTTGAGCACCGCGTCGTTGCCCAGGGGGTTGAAGCCGCCGACGAAGTCGACCGGAGCGCTGCCGTTGATGATGAACGTGTCGCCATCCGCGAGGGTGAACATCTGATTCATCGCGGTGGCGATGATGACGCCGTCGGCGTCCACGGCCACGACGCGGATCTCGTAGCTGCCCGGCACGAGCAGCTCGCTGAAGCCGCCGGTGGCGCAGGCGTAGGCGAGGGTGGAGGCGGGGTCGGGCACGCCGGCGCCGTCGAGGAACCGCACGTGCACCTCCGCGATGCCGAGGCCCGCGCAGTTACCGGCGTCCGGCGTCGCGCCGTTGATGGTCCAGCTGCCCTGGAGGGTGCCGGCCGGGACCGAGTCGACGACGAAGTCCACCGTGCCGAGCACGATCGTGTCGCCGAAGCTGGCGCGGAAGGCCATCGGGTCCGCGGCCGCGACGAGCACGTCGGCGCCGCCGCTGCGGTTCACCGCCTCGACGACGAGGTCGTAGTCACCCGCGAGGAGGACCGGGCTGGTCGAGAACGAGCCCTGCGCGCAGGGGAAGGTCAGCGACCGATCGATCCAGCTGCCCGCCCCGTCGAGGACCCGTACCCGGACGTCGGTGATGCCGACCGCGTCGCAGCTGGCCGCGCTGGGCGCGGCGCCGTTGATCAACCAAGCGCCTTCGACGCTGACTTCGGGGCCGAACGGGTCCGGCTCGATCTCGACCACGCAGCCGCCCCATACGAAAGGAGCGGCGAGCGCCACCGCCCACAAGGCTTTTCCAAGCTTCATTCTCATCCTCCCTGAAAGATGCCGAGATCGTCTCTCGACCCAGGCGCGCTGTCCAGACGGCAGGGCCGCTCCGTTGATTCAGCGGGCGGCGGGGCGTACTTCGCCAACACGAGGCCCGCGCTCATTGTGGCCCGCGATGGCACGTGTTGACACGGTTTCGGGCCTGGTTAGCTTGGATTTCGCGGAGGGCGCGAGCCGGGTCCAAGGGGGGCCCGGGGCGCGAGGGCCCCCGCTCCATCATCAACCCGTGCTCGCCTCCAGGCGAGCCGACAGGAGACATACGCCATGCCCATGCTGACCCGTTGGGACCCGTTCGCCGAGCTGTCTCGGCTTCAGAACGACATGAACCGCGCCTGGACCAACCGCGAGCGCTTCGAGCCCGCGGTGGACATCCGCGAGGAGGACGAGGCGATCGTCATCGAGGCCGAGGTGCCCGGCTTGAAGGCCGACAACCTCAAGGTGCACGTCGACGACAACGTGCTGACCCTCGAGGGCGAGCGGCGCTTCGAGAAGGAGGAGAAGAAGGAGCGCTACCACCGCATCGAGCGCTCGTACGGCAAGTTCGTGCGGAGCTTCTCGCTCCCGAAGAACGTCGACGGCGAGCACATCGACGCGAAGCTGGACGACGGGCTGCTCACCGTCCGGCTCCCCAAGCGGGCCGCGCCGGAGAAGCGCCGCATCCAGATCGAGCCCGGCGCCTGAGAGGTCGGGGGAGGTCCGGACGCCGACGCTGCTGACCGGGGACGTCGAGGTTGGCGCGATCGGTCGAGACCTCGCTCACACCGTGGCACGTCGTCACTCCCGGTCCGTCGCACACGGCTTAGATCTGAATACGTAGCGGCGCCGACATGGCCCAGCCCCTCCCCCCCAAAGGCTGTGTCGGCGCCGCGTTTTTCGTCCGTCGCGTCAGGAGACGCTGGCGCGCGACTCCGCCGCTTCGCCGACCTCGGCTCCCGGCAGACCCGCGAAGGCGTCCACGACGAGCTGATGTTGCTCGATCAGGTGCGCCTGCTTGGAGCCGGTGGCCGGGCTTGCGCTCGACGGCCTGGAGACGCAGCGCATCGGGAGGCGGTGGTCGAGCATCTGGGGCAGGTTCGCGTTGATGTAGTACCAGGCGCCGGAGTTGAACGGCTCCTCCTGGACCCAGACCAGCTCCGTGCCGTCCGCGTAGGGCGCGAACACGTCGCGGAGCTCCTGCTCGCGGACGGGGTAGAGCTGCTCGAGCCGCACGATGGCGACGTCGTCGCGCCCCGCCTTCTCCCGGCCCCGCAGGAGGTCGAAGTAGACCTTCCCCGAGCAGAAGAGCACGCGCTTGACCTTCTTCGCCGCGACCTGCCGCTCCGGGATGATGCGCTGGAACGAGCCCTCGGAGAGGTCGTCGAGCGTGACCGCGGCGTCTTCGTTACGCAGCAGGCTCTTGGGCGACATGATGACCAGCGGCTTGCGCCAGGGGCGCTTCACCTGGCGGCGGATCGCGTGGAAGATCTGCCCGGCCGTGGTCAGGTTGCAGATCATCATGTTGTCTTCGGCGCAGAGCGAGAGGAAGCGCTCGAGCCGCGCGCTCGAGTGCTCCGGGCCCTGCCCCTCGAAGCCGTGCGGGAGCAGCATCACCAGGCCGCTGAGCCGGTGCCACTTGTCCTCGGAGCTCGAGATGAACTGGTCGATGATGACCTGCGCGCCGTTGGCGAAGTCGCCGAACTGCGCCTCCCACACGACCAGTCCGTCGGGGCTGTCGAGGCTGTAGCCGTACTCGAAGCCGAGCACGCCGGCCTCCGAGAGGCAGCTGTCGTAGATCTCGAAGCGCCCCTGGGTCGGCGACAGGTGCGCGAGGGGCACGTGGGGCTTGCCGCTCTTTGCGTCGTAGAGGACCGCGTGGCGGTGGCTGAAGGTGCCCCGCTCGGCGTCCTGGCCGGTGATGCGGATCGGCACGCCCTCCGCGAGGAGCGACGCGTACGCGAGCATCTCGCCGCTGCCCCAGTCCACGGGCGCCTCGCCCCGCCCCGCCTTGCGCCGGTGCTGCAGGTTCGCCTTGATCTGGCGCAGCGCCTTGAAGCCCTCCGGGAGCGCGGTGAGCTTGTCCATCAGCTCGGTGAGCTTCGCCCGCGGCACGCTCGTGTCGGCGTCGGCGGTCTTGATGTCGTCGCCGCCGCTGTACCCGGTCCAGATGCCGGCGAACGCGCTGGTCTCGTAGAGGTGGTTCGTGCTGCGGACGTCCTCGAGGGCCGCCTCGAGGCGCGCGCGGCTCTGCCGCTGGATCTCCTCGGCCTCCTCGCGCGTCATCTGGCCCGTGTCCACGAGCCGGTCGATGTAGACCTCTCGCACGCTCGTCTTGGCGTCGATGGCCTCGTACATCAGGGGCTGCGTGAAGCGCGGCTCGTCGCCCTCGTTGTGGCCGTACTTGCGGTAGCAGTAGAGGTCGAGGACCACGTCGCGCCGGTAGCGCTGGCGGTACTCGGCCGCGATCCGCGCGACGTGCACGACCGCCTCCGGATCCTCGCCGTTCACGTGGAAGACGGGGCAGCGCAGCATGCGCGTGATGTCGGTGCAGTAGCGCGTGGAGCGCGCGTCGCGGATCGCGGTGGTGAAGCCGATCTGGTTGTTCACCACGACGTGCATCGTGCCGCCGGTGTCGTACGCGCGGAGCCCGGCGAGGTTGAGCGTCTCGGCGACGACGCCCTGGCCGATGAAGGCCGCGTCGCCGTGGATCAGCAGCGGCATCACGCGGCTGCGCTCGGCGTCGCCCTTGCGGTCCTGCTTGGCGCGGACGCGCCCCTCCACCACCGGGTTGACGAACTCGAGGTGGCTCGGGTTGAACGACAAGGTGAGGTGCACCTTGCGGCCGTCGATGAAGCGGTCCGTGGAGTGCCCGAGGTGGTACTTCACGTCGCCGCTGCCGAGGTAGCGCTCGGGGTCGTTGTCCTCGAAGGCCGCGAGGATGTCGTGCGGAGGCAGCTCGAGCACGTTGATCAGCACGTTCAGGCGGCCGCGGTGGGCCATGCCGATCACGATCTCCTCGACCCCGAGGGGGGCGGCGTGATCGATGATGAGCTCGAGCATCGGGATGACGCTCTCGCCGCCCTCCACGCTGAAGCGCTTGGCGCCGATGTACGTGCTGTGGAGGAAGCGCTCGAAGGTCTCGGCGTCCGTGAGCTTGCCGAGGATGCGGACCTGCGTCTCCCGATCGAGCTCGGTGTGGTTGCAGGTGTCCTCCATCCGGTGCTGGAGCCAGCGGCGCTCCTCCGGATCTTCGATGAAGGTGAACTCCACGCCGATCGTGCGGCAGTAGGTGTCCTTCAGCCGCTGCACGATCTCCCGGAGCGACAGCTTCTTGTTGCCGTAGGCGAAGATCGTCTCCGGATCGACCTTGTGCAGCCCGAAGGTCTCGAGGCTGAGGTCGAAGGGGAGCTGATCCTGCATGCCGAGCGGATCGAGCTGCGCGAAGAGGTGCCCGCGCACGCGGTACGCGTTCACCATCGCGCTGACGCGCGCCTGGAGCTCGACCGCCGCCTGCATGTCCGCCGAAGGCGGGATGGTGGCCATGGTGCCGAAGGGCGGCACCACCTCCGCGGTGGGCGGCAGGCTGAACACGCCGCTCGCGTTGCGACCGCCCATCTTCATGGGAGGCGCCTTCGCAGCGGGGGGCGCTGCGGCCGCGCTCGCGTGAGCGGTGGTCGCGGAGGGGGCCGGCATCATGCCGACGTCCCGGTCGAGACCGTCGAAGTACTTGCGCCATTCCGCCGAGACTGCGGCGGGGTTCTCTCGATATCGAAGATAGAGCTCTTCGACCAGAGCCTGGTTGACGCCGAAGTCGTAAGCCATCGTCGCCTTTCGCGAGGGATTGCCTCGAAGTTACCCGATATTACCCGTGTTCTCGGACAGGGACCACCCCCACCCCGTCCTCACCGCCATCCCCCGGTTCTCCGGGAGTACGGCGAGCTTCTCACCTTTTGTCGTCACCCGCCCGTCGCCCCGTCGATCGGGAGGTCCATGGCCAGCGCCTTCGCCTCGTCCCGAGGGACCTCGGCGAGCAGATCGAACGGGGCCCGCGCGAAGCGTAGGGCCGCCAGCTTGGTCCGGCCGTCGCCGGCGCGCAGCGCGTGCTGCGCTTGCTCGGTGAGCAGGGCGAGCTCCGTCGCCCGGCCGAGCGTGAGCGCGAAGCGGCGCGCGCCGGCCTCCACGTCGAGCGGGTCCTGCCCCATGGTCTCGAGCAGCCAGCCGCCCGCGCGGCGGATCGTGGCGAGGGCGCGCTCGCCCAGCGCTCGCAGCGCCTCGTCCTCGACCTGCTTCTGGCCCGCGGCGAGCCGCGCCCCGAGCGCCTCGAGCGCGCCCTGGTCGCGGCTGAGCGCGCGCAGGGTGTCGAGGCTGAGCACGTTCGTGGTGCCCTCCCAGATCGGCAGGACCTGCGCGTCGCGCAGCAGGGTGGGCAGGCCCGTGTCTTCCACGTAGCCCGCGCCGCCGAAGGACTCCAGCACCTCGGACGCGACCGCGACCGCCTGCTTGGCGGTGGTCAGCTTGGTGATGGGGGTCAGCAGCCGCAGGAGCGACGCGTCGTTCTCGTCCGCCTCTCCCGCCTCGGCCTTCCCGATCAGCGAGCCGGCGAGGAAGGTCAGCTGGAGCGCGCCCTCGTACTCGGCCTGCAGGCCGGCGAGCGTCTCGAGGTGGAGCGGCTTGTCGCTCAGCGGGGCGCCGAAGGCGACGCGGCGGCGGGCGTAGTCGCGGGCGAGGGCGATGCCGCGTCGCATGCCGCCCACGCTGCTGATCGCGTTCCAGGTCCGCGTGATGTTGAGCATCGGGGAGATGTGCCGCACCCCCGAGTCGGTGCCCTTGACCAGCTCCGCCGGGGCGCCGCGCAGCATCAGCTCCGCCGTCGGCACCTTGCGCGTGCCGAGCTTGTCCTTGAGCCGGTTGATCTCGATGTTCTGGAGCCGGCCGTCGGCGTCGCGCGTCTCGACGTAGAAGAGCGCGAGCCCGCGCCCGCCCGGGCCGTTGCCCTCGGGGCGACCGAGGGTCAGCGCCATCTGGCTGGTGGTCGCGCTCGTGAACCACTTGCGCCCGTAGAGGCGCCAGCCCCCGTTCTCGTGCCGCGCGACGGTCTCGCTGCGGCCGACGTCCGAGCCGCCGGTCGACTCGGTCATCCACTGGCCGCTCGTCCAGAAGGTCGCCGGATCGCGGCTCGTGAGGCGAGGCACCGCGCGGTCGATCAGCGCCTGGTTGCCGGACTCGAGCAGGCTGCGCGCCGCGCCATCGGTCATGGCGAGCGGGCAGGAGTAGACGTCGGTGGACGGGCCGAAGAGCTGGATCAGCGCCAGCTGGTGGAGGCGAGAGTAGCGGCCGTGCTTCCGCTCGTAGGGCGTCGCGACCACGCCGTGCTCCGCCGCGAGCACCTCGGCGCGCTTCCAGAGCGGGCTCACCTCGATGTGATCGATGCGGTTGCCCCAGGGATCCCACTGCGTGAGCACCGGCTCGGCGAGGCGGTCCTCCTGCTGCATCCGGTACAGCTCGCCACCCGCCAGCTCACCCATCTCGCGCAGCGCCGGCTCGATGTCGGCGAGCACGTCCTCGGGCAGCACGCGCGCCAGCAGCTGCTTCAGCGCTCGGTCCTCGTCGTACTGGTTCCCGAGCGCGGGCGGGGGCTGGTTGAAAGGCTGCATCCGTCCTCCGCCCGGAGGTATACGACGCTCACCCGGTCACGTCATCGAAAGGTGTAGAAGAACGCACACCGTTCGAAGGTGGTGCCATCGACGTAGCCCTCGTAGTCCATCTGCAGTCGCCGCTCGAAGGGCACCGCGCCGAGCAGGTGGAGCCGGTACTGCGCCACGGACACGCGGCCGCTGCCCAGGTGGTCCCGGCAGCAGAAGTCGAAGCCCGTCGCGCCGCTCAGCGGCAGGGAGAACGGGCCGCGGAGGTAGTAGAACGCGCCGCCGAAGTAGTCCTCGATCCCCGTCCCGAGGGCGGTCTCGACGCCGTCGACGCGGATGCGGTGGTCTCCCTCCATGAACCACCACCCCGCCTCGACCCCGCGGACGACGAGGTGCTGTCCGACGTACTGACCCGGCCCCTCTGCGTCGAGCACCGGGACCAGGCCCCGGTCGTGTGTCTCGGCGCCGCACTCGGCGCGCAGCCGGCCGAGCTCGGGGTCGAAGCCGGCCGGATCATGCGCGGCCTCCAGGGTGAGCGCCACCGTCGCGTCTCCCTCGTTCCGGATCTCCCAGCGCAGCTCGGACGCCACCGGGATGGGCAGGCGCAGCGCGGCGCGCGTCCCGTCGAAGGCGCTCATCGCCGAGTCGTGGAGGCCGGCGGGCTCGCTCGCCCCGAGCCAGCGCGACAGCGGCGTCTCGGCCACCGTGACGCCGTCCACCACCAGCCGGCTGACGAGCGCGGGCGACACCTCGGCCGCGAGGCTGCGAACCACGGTGGGACCCTCGATCGTGATCGCGCCGACGGCGCCCGGCGCCAGCTCGAGCGGCTGGATCACCGTGGCCTCGACGGGGCGCGCGCCGTCGACCCAGAGGGCAGTGGCGGCGTCGAGCGCGGCGCGCTCATCGGCGGTGAGCGTCCCGTCGAACGATCGCACCGCGGTGTTGGCGGGGAGCCGACGCCAGTCGACCTGGTGGTAGACGATGAGGTCCTCTCGCCCGTCCGCCTCGAGCGTCAGGCGGATCGAGCCCGCGAACGCGATCGGCGCCGCGATGATGTAGCCGTCGCTCGCGCGGTCGCGCCCCGCGACCCACGGGCCGGGCAGGGCGGGCACGGCGCCGCTCGTGAGCGCCTCCAGGGTGGTGCCCCGCCCCGCGCCGAAGTCGATCTCCGCGCCGTCGACGTAGACGTGCACCGGGAGCGTGTCGCCGGTCTCGTGTCGCTCGCTGCCGTCCCGGATCGTCAACCAGATGCGCGTGATCACGCCGGGCCCGTCCGCCTCGAAGAACACGCGCTCGTCTCCGTCGACGCGGACGAACTGGTTGAAGTCGCGGTTCTCGGCGCGCGCGCCGAAGGGCCCCGGCTGCCGCGAGCTGGAGAGGTGCACGCTGCCCGGGAGGCGTCGCGCGGGCAGCTCGGGATCCGCGAGCGCCGCGTACGGATCGAACGCGGCGGCGGGTCCGGAGGCGGGCGCGGGCGCCTCCGAAACGCAGCTCGACACGAGCAACGCGAGCAGACACGCGATCGCTCTCACAGGTAGCCCTCGAAGGCCGCGTGCGGGAGCGTCGCGCCGCGGCGGAGGTGGACGGCGAAGAGGGTGCGGTCCATCTCGCGCGCCAGGCGCAGCACGGGCGGCTGGCTGGTCCCGCCCTTGAACACGCGCGCCTCGGCTTCGATCATCGAGTCCAGCAGCGACGCATAGAGCCCGCGCAGCAGCCCCCGGCCGCGGAGCGCGGGGGCGAGCACCAGGTCCATGCCGGCGGCGCGCCCCCAGAACGGGCTCTCCTTCACCGCGGCCGAGACGTGACCCGCGAACGCGCCGTCGCGCCGCACCACGAAGTGTCCCTCGCGATCCGAGCGCAGCCGCTCCTCGAACGACGCGAGGAAGCCCGGGTTGGCGCCGAACCAGCAGAACACCGGCTCGCGCGCGAAGGTCTCCCGGTGCAGCGCGAGCGTCGCCTCGACGTCGGGCGCCTCGAGCGGGGTCACGGTGATCCCCGAGGGCAGCGGCCGGGCCTCGAGCTTCGCGCGCGCTCGGGTGGGCTCGCCGAGGAGCTGGATCGAGTCGACGCCGAGGCCGCGGGCGAGCAGCGCCTCGAGCGTGGCTCGATGATGCGCGTCGAGCATGAGGTCGAGATCCGCCTCCATGCGGGGCAGCTCCGCGTCGAGCGTGGCGGCACGAAAATGCTCCGGTGCGGACTCGAGATCCATGGCGACCTGGGACACGGGCTCCCCGACCCAGGCGTCCTCCTGGTGGCGCCACGCCAGCACCGCGGTGACGCGGCCGGCCTCCTCGTGCACGGCGACGCGCCCCTCCTCGTGGATGGGCCGCAGGTAGGCGCGGATGGACTCCGTGGCCGCCTCGCTGTCGACGTAACCGGGGTGGCGGCGGTAGGTCGCGCGGCGCAGCTGGGCGTGGGCTTCGAGGAGGGCGTCGTCCACGCGTGTCGATGGCACACGGTCAGCCCGCGCTCAACACCTCTTCGAGCGGCGGCATGCGGCCGCCGTGCGCGCGGAGCTCGTCGACCAGCGCCCTCGCGCCAGCGGTCATGGGCAGATCGAAGCGCCGCACCAGGGTGATGACGTCGTCGAAGACGGGCAGCGCGTCCAGCTGGAGCAGCCTCTTCTTGGCCACCCCGTGGCTCGCCACGCGATAGGGCAGCACGCCGACGCCGACGCCGTCGAGCACCAGGCTCTTGACCAGCTCCATGCTCGAGCAGGTGAGCTGGCTCGGCGGCGTCACCCCGTCACGCTTCAGCGCGCCGAGCAGGTACTGCGTCTGCGCCAGCTCCGGGACGTGCAACAGCGGCACCGACGCGAGGACCTCCGCCGGGCTCGCGCGGCGGTGCTTGCGGAGGAGCGAGGCGCTGACGACGAAGCCGACGCGGTCACTGAACAGATCGACGACCACCGTGTCGTCGTGGCGCGACGGGTTGACGATGAGCCCCACGTCGAGCCGCCGCTCGACCACCGCGCGCTCGAGGTCGCGCGAGTTCCCGTTCTGGAGCGACAGCGCGATCTTCGGGAAGCGCTCGAGGAAGCGCGCCATGAAGCCCGGGAGCAGGTACGCGGCGAGGCTCTCGTGGGCCCCGAGCGTGAAGGCGCCGCGCGGCTCGGTGTCCAGCGCGAGCAGCTCCTCCTTGGCCGCCTCGAGCGTGCGGTCGGCCTGCCGGACGTGCTCCAGCAGGATCTCGCCCGCGCGCGTCAGGGACACGCCTTGTCGGCTCCGGTGCAGGAGGGTCGCGCCGAGCGCCTCCTCGAGCTTCTTCACCGCCACGCTGAGCGAGGGCTGGCTGATGTGCAGCGCGCGCGCCGCCGCGGTGAACGAGCCGCGGTCCGCTACCTCCGCGAAGTAGCGCAGGGGCGCGCTCAGAAGGTCGGGATCCGGCACGCGGCGACCCTACCTTCCGGCGCTCGGCTGGGCTACATTCGCGACCCCCATGGGCGAAGACACGGGCGAGCGCGACCTGACGGGACGCTGTGGCACCTGCTCCTTCTTCATGTCGTACAAGACCGACGAAGAGGGCCGCGAGGTCGGGGAGTGTCGGCTCGGGTGCTGGCCGCCGCCGCTGCTCGACACGCAGACCTGCGCTCACCACAAGCCGCGCGGCGCGAGCTGGGACGGGGCGCTCAAGAGGAAGAAGGCGGCGGGGATGCCGCGCCGGATGCGTGAGGCCGACGCGCCCGCGCCGCCGCCCAAGCGGCCGCTGCCGCAGGAGATCGACATCGACATGGACATCGACGAATTCCGACGCGTGCTCCGCGAGGTGATCCACGAGGAGCTGGGGGTGGGCGACGTACAGCTCGGCGACCGCTGGCATGGCGGCGAGCTGGTCATGAAGCCCGGCAAGGAGGACACGCAGGACAAGAGCGTGCCCATCGAGGCCTTCTTCAAGAAGATCGTGGGCATTCGCGACAAGCTCCGCGTGCTCGAGCAGAAGGTCAACGGCAACAAGTCCCTCTCCGACGCGGAGAAGGTGCAGCTGCAGCAGTACATCACCGGCTGCTACGGCTCGCTCACGACCTTCAACGTCCTGTTCAAGAACAAGGACGACAGCTTCAAGGGGCAGTCCACGAAGTAGGCCGCGCCGGCGGCGGCCAGAGCAGGTGGACGGTGACGAGCGGCGCCGTCGCCAGCGCGAAGCTGCCCTGATGCGGATCGAGCTCCAGGTTCAGCGTGACGAGGCGATCGTCCGCGGTCCGGGCCAGGATGGCGATGTCGTCGAGCCCGTACGCGATGGGCTCGGTCGGCATGCTTCGCAACATGCGTTGCATCTCGGGGACCCGCGCGTGGATCAGCCGCTCCTCCTGCGCCTGCGCCCAGACGGCGTCGTTCGAGAGCAGCCGGCGATCGTCGTCGGTCAGCTCGTAGCGCGTCACGTCGCCGGCCCGGATCGCGTCGGTGAGCTCTCGCGCCAGCGCGGGCAGCCCCTCCATGCCGGGCGGGGGCGTGCCCCCTCGCGCCTGGGAAGACATCGCCCGAGGGCGGAGTGACACGAGGCGCAGGCCATGCCGGCTGAGCGCGACCGTCGCGCGCACGCTCCCCCATCGGGCCGCGCCCTCCGCGTCGCGCGCGGGCTCACCGCGCTTGAAGAAGAGCTCGATCTCGAACGCGAAGGCGAGCACGGTCAGGCCGGCGCTCGGCTCGTCCTCGAGGCCGCGCTGCCAGATCACGTGCGGCTCCTCGAGCGCCCGACGAGTCGGGAGCGTCGGCGTCGGCAGGGCGGCGCTCTGCGTCGCGGCGAGCGCCAGATCGGTCAACGCCTCGCCCACCTCGCTGATCGGCGTCGGCGCGTAGGGCCGGCCCGAGGGCCTCGCCGGGGCTGCGACCTCGGGCGCCGGCGTCGGCGGCGTGATCCGTCGCGCCACGACGACCTCTTCCACGCGCGGCGGCGGGCGGCGCGGCGCGCCACACGAGGCGAGCAGCGCGCACGTCAGCAGCACGCGCGCGAAAGGACCCATGCACCAAGCCTATCAGCGCCGGCTCAGGAATGCGCGTCGCTGCAGGCCTCGAGCAGCGCGCAGAGGGGCGCGCCGTCCCCGCCCAGGGCACGCGCCGCCTTCGCCTGGGCGTCCGCGTCCAGCTCCAGCAGGGTGTCGGCCGTCAGCACGGCGAGGTCGAAGCGCGCGCCCTCTTCGTGCAACGCGGCGAGCACCTCGGGGTCGACCTCGCGCAGGAACGCGCGGATCGCCTCTCCTTCCGCCGTGGCGCCGTCCCCGGTCAGCAGCGCGCCCTCCACCCGGAGCTCGCGCTCTCCGGCCGGGCTGGAGAAGGTGAGGGCGGTCTCGGCGAGCGCACCGTCCGCGTCGAAGCGCTGCTGCACCTCGAGGCTCGAGTCGCCGACGTCCACCGCCGTCGCCTGCACGTCCGCCTGGCGAGGGCTGGCGCAGCTGACCGAGGCGAGGCCAGCGCCGATGAGGAGCGCGGTCGTCAGGGGGCGGGCCATGAGGGGTCGGGTCATCTCGTCCTCCAGCTCGAGGTGGAGCACGAGGCGTGCCGGGGTCGCGGCCGGGACGGAAGACTCGATCGGCGCCCGTCCGATGGCGCGCGGTGGGTTCCGTGACCCCACCTGAGCTCCGCCGCGGGGTTTGGAGTCACCGGCTGGTGGCTGCTGCGCCCGCCGCCATCGCGCGAGGCGGCGAACGCTGGCATAGTGCGGCCCTGGGGGTTCATGCCGATCCCGACCGACGAAGAGCGGGTGGGGACGTTGGTCACCGACCGCTACCGGCTCGAAGAGATCCTCGGTCGGGGAGGCATGGGAGTGGTCTACGCGGGCGCGCACGTCCTGACCGGGCGTCGCGTGGCGGTGAAGCTGCTGAAGCGGGAGTACGCCGACGACCTCGGCGGGGTGCGGCGCTTTCTCCAGGAGGCGCGCGCCGCGGCCTCGCTCGAGCACCCGCAGATCATCGATGTGCTGGACGTGGGCACGGACGAAGACGGCACGGTCTTCATGGCCCTGGAGCGGCTCGACGGCGAGACGCTCGGCGAGCGAATCGACCGGGTGGGCGCGATGCCCCTCGAGGAGGTGATCGAGCTGGCGCTCTCGGTGATGACCGGGCTCGAGGCCGCGCACGCCGGCGGCATCCTCCATCGCGACCTGAAGCCGGACAATATATTTCTCTCCGTCGACGGCAGCGGGCGCGCGGTTCCGAAGATCCTCGACTTCGGCATGAGCAAGGTCCTCGGCGAGAGCTTCGGCAACACGACCGACAGCGGCACCCTGCTCGGCACGCCGTACTACATGTCGCCCGAGCAGGCCGAGGGGGCCAAGGACCTCGGGCCCCAGACGGACGTGTGGTCGCTCGGGGCGGTGCTCTACCACGCCCTCTCGGGCGAGCGGCCGTTCCAAGCGAGCAACCCCCCGACGCTCCTGCTCCGCATCGCGCGCGGCGAGTTCGAGCCGCTCGCGCGACGCTCCTCGCGTGTCCCGCGTGGGGTCGCCGAGGTCATCGACCGCGCGCTCGCGCTCGACCGGAGCGAACGCTGGCTCGACGTGCGCAGCTTCGCGTGCGCCCTCCGGAGCGCGGCGCGTGACGCGGGGCTGACGCTCCAGACGGAGGCCTACGCCGACGAAGAGGCGACGCCGCCGCCGGCGGAGAAGAAGTCTCGCGCGGGCTGGTGGGGAGCCGCAGCGGGGCTGCTGCTGGGGATCGGCGCGCTGGTGCTCTTCGAGGTCATGGCCGGGGAGACGGCGGAGCCGAGCGAGGCGGGCGAGGTGGGGGCGCTGGTGGGATCCGCGTCCGCTGCAGATCCCGCTTCCGAGTCCGCTTCCGCTGCCGCAGCCGAGTCCGCTTCCGAGTCCGCTTCCGCAGCCGCTTCCGCTTCCGAGTCCGCTTCCGCTTCCGAGTCCGCTTCCGAGTCCGCTTCCGCTTCCGCTGCCGAGTCCGCTTCCGCTTCCGCTGCCGAGTCCGCTTCCGCTTCCGCTGCCGAGTCCGCTTCCGCTTCCGCTGCCGAGTCCGCTTCCGCTTCCGCTGCCGAGTCCGCTGCCGAGTCCGCTGCCGAGTCCGCTTCCGCTTCCGCTGCCGAGTCCGCTTCCGCTTCCGCTGCCGCGACCGAGTCCGCGTCCGATTCTGATCCTGAAGACGACCCCGGTTTCGATCCCGACTCCTTGGCCGAAGCTGGTGCGAGCCCCGACGCCGAGCCTGCGCTCGGGCCGGCCGTCTTTCAGCGCGTCGTCAGCTCCCCCTCCGACGCGAGCGTGCGCATCGCGGGGCGCGTCGTGTGCTCCACGCCGTGTCGGCTCGAGGCGTCCGAGGGGCGACGCGTCGCCGTGCTCACCCGGCCCGGGTACGCGCGGGCCAGGCTCGTCGTGCCCCCCGGAGGCGGAGAGGAGCTGCGCGTGACCCTGAGGCGCGAGCGCGCCGCGGCCGAGGCGCCGCCGCCGCTCCCCGTGGACCCTTTCTGAGCGCGCCCTGCTACCATCGTCGCGTGGGTCGGTGGGTCTACCTGATCGCGCTCTGCTGCGCGCTCCCGGCGTCGGTCTCGGCCCAGGGCGAGGACGACGACCCCGACCGGGCGCGGGCGCGGGTGCTCTATCAGCAGGCGCGTGAGCTGGACGCGAACGGTCGCACCGCCGAGGCGATCACGCTCGCGGAGGAGGCCTACCGCCTCTACCCCTCCGCGGGCACGCGCTACGCGCTCGGCCTGCTGCACGAGCGCGCGGGCGAGACCGAGGTCGCCATCGACCAGTACCGCATGGCGCTCGCCGAGCCGGTCGGGCAGAGCGCGTCGCTCGACGCGCAGGTCCGCGCCGGGCTCGCGCGGCTCGGGGGCGAGACCCAGCCGCTCGAGCCGGCTCCCGTCGGCTCGCAGCGGGTGGAGGACGCGGGCCGAGGCGAGGACGACCCAGCCGAGGGCGCGCCGCTCGAGGATCCGGACGGCTCGGAGTCGGCGGCGCTCGGCGCGGCCGGCGCCTCCACGGGTCCGGACGCGGACACGACGCCGGCTCGTCCGCGAGAAGGGTTGCGAGTCCGCGGCGGCCTCCTCGCCGACGTCACGCGGATCGACCGAGCGTGGGCGTTCAGCGTGGCGGCGGGGTGGATCTCCGACGTCGGCGCCTTCGTGGAGCTCGCGGTGAGCGGGCCGCACCTCGCGGTGTGGCTGGAAGGCGGCGTGGAGATCGGAGACGCGATCGTGCGGCCCATCCTCAGCGCGCTCATCGGCCTCTCGCCGCTGCGCGCGTTCGACGGCCCGCAGGATGGCGGCCTCTTCGTCGGCCCCCGGGTCGGTCTCGCGCTCCACCCGTTCGAGGACCTCGCGCTCTCCTTCTCGCTCGACGCCGCGCTCGCCATCGACGTGCTCCGCGCGGACGACGGCTTCATCTACGCGGTGCCGGTCGGTCTGGGGGTGCGATGGGTGCCCTGAGGCTCGCGATCCTCGCGCTCGCGCTGGTGGGCTGCGGCAACCCGTGGCTCCCGAGCGCGTGTGACGACGGCGTCGACAACGACGGTGACGGTCGCGTGGATCTCGCCGATCCCGACTGCCCCGATCGCGACTCGGACGCGGAGCGGCACGCGGTCGGCATGGACGCGCAGGTGCCGACCGACGCGCAGGTGCCCACCGACGCCGGCGACGCAGGACCCGACGCCGCGATCGACGCGACGATCGACGCGACGATCGACGCGGACGCGGGGATGGATCCCGACGCGGGCGGTGACTGCGCCCTCAGCTCGCCCGCCGCCTGGACGTGCCCGAGCCAGCGTCGCCCGACCCGCTGCGGCGAGGCGTGCGTGGACATCGAGCACGACCCCGCGCATTGCGGCGGCTGTGATCGCGCGTGCGCCGCGGGCGACAGCTGTCGCTATGGGACCTGCTGGCCCTGCGCGGCGGCGTCGGCCGAGGTCTGCGCGGACGGGCTCTGCGTGGGACCGGCGCGCACGCCGCGCGCGTGCGGAGGCTGCGGCGGACCGATGTGCGGGGTGCGCCAGGCCTGCGCGGCCGGGGTCTGCGAGATGGCGGGCATGCGCCAGGGCGATCAGTGCAACCGTCCCCTGTCCATCTCGCTCGGAGAACAGGCGGTCCGGCTGTTCGCGACCGCGAGCCTCGACGCCGCGTGGCCGAGGTGTGGGCCGATCGACCGGCCGCCGCGCCGGGGCGCCATCCTCTCGGTCCGGGTCCCCAGCGACGGGGACTACCGCCTCGACGTGGCCGCGGCCGGGATCCAGCTCGGGCTCCAGGCGCTCGAAGACGTCGCCTGTCGCTGCGCCGATCCACGCCCCGAGGCCTGCGCGGCCGATGTGGGCGCGGCCGCTCTGCAGGGTCGGCTCCGGGCCGACCGAGACGCGCTGTTCCTCGTCGCCACCGACGAAATGGCCGTGTCCGCCGTCGACGTGACGCTCACCGCCCTGTAGAGGGTTGCCACGATTTCTTCGGCCCGCGGCTGGAACCACGTGTCGTCTGGGCGTATCTTTCCTGCGCGGCGGGAGTGCGGGTCTGGGAATGCGTGAGGCGGCGGAGCAGAACGGCTACGCGGCGCTGATCCTCGAACATCTAGCGAAGTTGGCGGTGCGGGAGGAGGCGTCGTGGATCCTCGAGCGTGCGCTCGAGCACGCGGGGGTGCGCGCGCCGCCCGCCGAAGCCGTCGGGTTCGGACTCTTCGTCTGCGGTCCGCTCCGCGACGCGGCCGAGGACGCGCTCGGCGCGCGCGCGGCCGACGCGCTGGTCGAAGGGCTGTCGCCCACCTTCTCGGAGCCTGTCTTCTCGGAAGAGGTGGCGATGGCCGTGAGCGGGATCCGCGGCACCCCGAAGAAGCGCGCCTCGGAGGAGCGCGTCGTCCTGCTCGCGTCGCACGATCCCCGGCGGGGCGAGCGGCTCGTGGCGCGGCTGCGCACGGAGGCCCGCGTCTTCCTCGCGCCCGATCTCTTCCGGCTGATGCAGCTCGCCGAGGGCCACCTGCACGAGCGGCTCACCGTCCTGATCGACGGCAGCGTGCCCGGGCTACGCGGGCCCATGCTGAAGACCCTCGGGCGGCTCCTCCCCGAGAGCGCGCGCCTGATCTTCTGGGGCGTGCCCACCGTCTCGAAGCTGTCGCTCGAGGTCGAGACGCTCCCGCGGGAGGCGTCGCTCGACGAGGTCCTCGCGCTGATCGTCGGCGCGGACGACGCGCCGGCCGAGGCCGCGCGCCGGCGCATCGTCGTGGCCGACGACGACCCCATCTGGCGCGCCACGCTCACCCGCCGACTGCGTCACGAGGGCTACGACGTCATCGGCTGCGAAGATGGGTTCGCCGCCCTCGAGGCGTGCATCGATCACCAGCCGGACCTCGTCTTGACGGACCTGGAGATGCCCGCGCTCGACGGGCTCCAGCTCGCCAAGCTGCTGCGGGGTCGCCTCGGAGCCGACGCGCCGCCCGTCGTCCTGGTCACCGGGAGCGAGCTGCCGGGAGACGACTCGGTGGTCACGGTGCTCCGCAAGACCGGGCGCTTTCAGGTGTTGCTCGACCTGGTCGCGCACCTCGTCGCCGACTCGGCTCAGTCGGCCGACGGCTCGCCGAGATAGTGCTCCACGAAGGTGTACATCCGCACGTACCGCTCCACCGTGTCGCTCAGCCGCGTCCCGGCGCCGTGGCCTTGATGGCGGACCATGTAGAAGAACGTGTCCGGATCCGCGCCCCCCTCCGCGGCCTGTAGCGCGGCGGCGAACTTGGTCGAGTGCGCCCAGTGCACCCGCGTGTCGTGGTCGGCGGTGGTGATCAGGATCGCGGGGTAGTCCACGCCGTCCCGGACGCGGTGATAGGGCGAGTAACCGAGGAGCCAGCCCAGCTGCTGCGCCTCGTCCGCGCTGCCATATTCCGTCACCCACAGCTCGGCCGGCGGGAAGTGGTGGTAGCGCACCATGTCGTAGAGCCCGACGCTGGACACCGTCGCGGCGAAGGTCTCCGGCGCGCGCGTGATCATCGCGCCCATCAAGAGCCCTCCGTTGGAGCCGCCGGTGATCGCGATGCGGGCCGGTTGGCTGATGCCGCTCTCGCCGCCGAGCCAGCGCACGACCGCCTCCATGTCCTCGAAGACCCGCTCCTTGTTCGCGAGATTGCCGGCGCGATGCCAGTCCTCGCCGAACTCGCCGCCGCCGCGCAGGTTGGCGACCGCGTAGACGCCGCCGCGCTCGATCCAGTAGAGCGCGTTGCGCTGGAAGCCGGGGAGCAGCGAGATGTTGAACCCGCCGTAGGCGTTGAGCAGCACCCGCTGGGAGCCGTCGCGCGGCATGTCGGTGCGATGTGCGTAGTAGACGTTGACGCGGGTGCCGTCCTCGGACTCGACCCACGCCTGGCTCAGGGTGATCCCGTCGAAGTCCACGTCGGTCTGGACCCGGTCGACCTCCTCGAGGGCGCGGCCGCGCACGTTCCAGGTCATGAGCGAGGGCGGGTGCACGAAGCTCGAGAAGCCGAGCGCGAGCTGGCCCGTCTCCGGGTCTCCATCGAAGCCGAAGAGCTCTCCCCGGCCCGGGAGCGCGATCTCTCCGTCCGCGCGTCCGTCGAGGTGGAAGAGCCGCACGCGGCTCGCGACCTGCTCGATGGTGTGCACCGCGATGCGATCGCGCAGCGGCTGCACGTCCTCGATGGCCCCGGCGCCTTCGGGGATCACGATCTCCCACGCGTCTCGGTCGGCGGCCCGGGCCGGCTCGACCGCATCCACGCGATAGCGCGGCGCGCCGTCGTTGTGCTTCACGTAGAGCCGGCCGCGGTGGACGAAGCCGACGTAGAGGTGGTCCTGGCCCGTGACGACGTCGACCAGCGCGTGATCGGCGTCGGGCGCGCTCCGCCGGCCACGACGGGCGCGACCTCGGTCGAACAGGAGCACGTCGGACTGAGACCACCCGCGGAAGTCGTTGATCACCAACCAGCGGTCGTCGTCGCTCACCGTCGCGCTCGGGAAGTTCGTGCCCTCGCTCGGCGCGTAGACGAGCGGGTCCGCGGCGGGATCGGAGCCGAGCGCGTGGAAGAAGAGCCGGAGGTGATAGGTGTCCTCGGCCTCCGGGTCGTAGTCGGGCTCTCCGCCGCGCGGGTAGCGGCGGTAGTAGAACCCGTCCTCGGAGTGCAGCCACGTCACCGCCGACCACTTCGTGTGGTCGATGACGTCGTCGAGCAGCGCGCCCTCCTGCACGTCCAGCACGCGCAGCGTCGAGCGCTCGTCCCCGTCGTTCGAGATCCCGAACGCGACGTAGCGGCCTGTCGGCGAGGGGTAGAACCAGTCCAGCGCCGCGCGCTCTCCGTAGGTCAGCGGATCGACCAGCGGCGCCTCGCGGAGCGCGCCGTCCTCGCGGAGGTAGAGCGCGGGCTGCTCCCGATCCCCTTCGCGCTTCGTGTAGAACACGCGCTCGCCGGCCACCACGGGGCTGCCGATCACGCCGATGGACAGCAGCGCGTCGAGGCGCTCCGCCGCGGCCGGATCGCGCCAGGCATCCAGGCGCTGCTGCGTCCGGTCGGTCTGATGCTCGATCCACTCGCGGGTCAGCGGCGAGTCCGTCTCGAGGGCGCGGTAGGGATCGGCGACCGAGACGCCATGGAGCGTGTCGGTGACCGCCTCCTCGCGGGCGCGGTGGTTCAGCTGCTGCAATGGGGAGAGCTCCTCGGGCCGTTCGCCGCCTGCATTGTCACCGGTCTCCGGGTCCGCCGTCGATTCGGCTGCGCCACATCCTCCGAGGAGGGCGGCGAGGGCGAGGAGACGACAGAGCCTGGGGGCACGCATGATCGCCTTGATCGCAGGCCAGAGGCCCTCCGCGCAAGGGGAGAGCGAGGTCGCCGCGCTCGTTGCCCCGGAGGCCGGCTCGGTCCACATCCCGCCCATGGAGAAGACATTCCTCGTCCTCGCTGGCGTCTACGGGGCGCTCGCGGTCGGCCTCGGAGCCTACGGCGCCCACGGATTGGAGCGCGCCCTCGAGGGCGTCCCGGACCTCGCGAAGAAGCTCGGGTGGTGGCAGACCGCCGTCGGCTATCACCTGCCGCACGCGGTCGCGCTCGGGCTCGCGGCCTGGCTCGTCAGCCGCGGGGACGGCTGGGCGCCGCGGCTGGCGGGCTTCTCGTTCGCGGGGGGCGTCGCGCTCTTCTCGGGCTCGCTCTACGCGATGGCCCTCGGCGCCCCGCGCTGGCTCGGCGCCGTCACCCCGCTCGGCGGCCTGGCGCTCATCGTCGGCTGGCTGGCGGTGGCCCTGGCGGCGTTTCGCGCGTGACGAAAAGCCTTTGCGTCGGGGTCCCCAGGGTGTAGTTCAATGGGTCGATGGAGATTCAGCACACCGCCAAGGATTTCGAGCTCACGGACGCGATTCGAGGCTACGCCGAAGAGAAGTTCGGCAAGGCCTGCTCCCAGCTCGACGGCTTCTCCGGGATCCGGCTGCATCTGACGTACGAGCAGATCGGCCACTCGAACCACGGAGACAACCAAGGTTGCACGGCGATTCTGTTCGTGCCCAACAGCGAGCCGCTGAAAGCCGAAGAGGCGACCAGCGACCTCTACGCGACGATCGACGCGGCCGCGAAGGACATCGAGCGGCAGGTCCGTCGCTACCGCGAGAAGCACATCGAGCGGCAGCAGCGCGGCGGCTGAGCCCGCTTGATGCGCTCACGTCACGGCGTTAGCTACCTGGCGTGACCCTCGATTGGCAGCCCGATGCGCGCGGCGCGCGACTCGGGGACCGGATGCTCTTCCCGGACCTCGACGCCGTCGCCTACCTGAACCACGGCGCGATCTCGCCACCGTCCACCGAGGTGCGCCGGGCGGTGGACGCGCTGATCTCCAGCTACGCGGCGCGCGGCGTGGGCGCCTTCGGGCTCTGGAAGGAGCAGCGCGAGCGGCTGCGCGGACGGCTCGCGGCCCTGGTGGGGGGCGAGGCGCAGGACGTCGCGCTCGTCGGCAGCACGACCCAGAGCGTGGTGAACGTCGCCATGTGCTTCCCGTGGGAGCGCGGTGACCGGGTGCTCTGCTTCCGCGGGGAGTTCCCCACGAACGTCACGCCCTGGCAGCAGGCGGCGAAGACGTTCGGGCTCGAGGTGGTCTTCCTCGACGTCGAGGACCTCCGCACCGACGACGGGCTCGCGAAGCTCGACCGAGAGCTGGCGCGTGGCGTGCGACTCGTCGCGGTCAGCGCGGTGCAGTTCCAGACCGGCCTGCGGATGCCGGTGGAGGCCATCGCGGCGCGCGCCCGCGAGCGCGGCGCGGAGGTGTTCGTCGACGCCATCCAGGCGTGCGGGGTGATCCCCGTCGACGTCGAGGCGTGGGGCGTCGACTACCTCGGGTGCGGCTCGCACAAGTGGTTGATGGGGCTCGAGGGCGCCGGCTTCCTCTGGGTGAGGAGAGAGCGTCAAGCCGCGCTCGTGCCGCGCCTCGCCGGCTGGCTCAGCCACGAGGAGCCGCTGCGCTTCCTCTTCGAGGGGGAGGGCCACCTCCGCTACGACCGCCCCATCCGAGCCGAGCCGACCTTCCTCGAGGCGGGCGCGATCAACGGAGCGGGCTTCGCGGCGCTCGAGGCGTCTCTCGCGCTCATCCAGCACATCGGCGTGCCCCACATCTCGGCGCACGTGCAGGGCTATCACGACGCGCTCGAGCCGGGCCTGGTGGAGCGCGGCTTCGTCAGCGAGCGCGCGACGGAAGGGCGCCGCTCGGGCATCCTCTCGCTCCGGCCCCCCGAGGACGTCGACGTCATCGCGCTCGCCGCGCACCTCGGGGCGCGCCGCGTGGCCGTGACCACGCCGGACGGTCGACTCCGCTTCGCCCCGCACTGGCCCAACGACCTCGCCGAGGTGCCCGAGGTGCTCGACGCGCTCGACGACGCCCTCGCGGAGCTGCGCGCGTGAGCGACACCGCGCAGGTCGTCTGCCCGTACTGCTTCGAGACGCTCGAGCTCTGGGTCGACCCCGAGCAGCGCGGCAGCTTCGTGCAGGATTGCGATGTGTGCTGTCGCCCGTGGCAGGTCTACGTCGATCGCGACGCCGACACCGGCCAGGTTCACGTTCACCTCGCCCGCGCGCAGTAGACCCCCCCGGGCGCGGTAGCGCCCGGGCCGGTCGCCGTCGCTCTCCTCGGTCTGCTCGAGAGACGTCAGGAGAGAGCCGTCCGATCTGGTGGTGCTCAGGCCGGTCGAGATGAAGCAGGTGCGCTACTGGCAGCCGGAGACGCTGGCGGACGTCCTGTTCAACTACTGGGACTGACTGAAGGGCAGGTCAGGGCCAGCGGCGCTCGCGCTCGAGGTGGAGCCGGAGGGCGTCGAGGGCGTCGGGGTCGAGGGAGGCGAGGTGGGCTTCGTCGACGTCCAGGTCGAGCACGGCGGCGAGGGAGCGGATGGCGTCTCGAAGCGCGCCGGCGCGTCCTTCCGCGCGTCCCTCCGCGCGTCTCTCGTCTTCCAGCTCGCGGAGGGCGCCGCGGGCGCGCAGCGCCGCGACGACGGCGCCGTCGGTCGAGGCGGTGTCGACCAGGGTGCGGATGGGGAGCGGACGCGCGAAGCAGCGATCGTCGATCTCCCCGTCGTCGCTCATCAGCGTCCAGTCGTCGGTCTCCCGGGACCACTCCAGCACCCGCGCCTTGCGCACGAGGATGCAGAACACACGCCGCACGCCTCGCCGGGTGAGCTCGCGCGCCTTGTCGGTCGAGACGCTCATCGACTGCTGGCTGACGATCTCGAACGCGAGCTCCTCGAGCTGCCGACCGCCGCTCTCGCTCCGGGCCGTGGGGTACACGCTCGCGTCCGGGGCGAAGTCGTTGGTCTCGCTGGTGCGGGTGAGCATGTCGAGCGCCACCGCATAGGCGTCGGTCACGTGCGCGGCCAGCACGTAGGCGAGCCCGGTGTGGGCTCGGCCGTGCGGCTCGTCGGCCGGCGGGGCCATGATCAACCTCCCGTGAATCACCTCGTAGCGCGCCCCCTCGCGCACGATGTGATCGTCGACGGGCGGCGACTTCTTCGGGGGGGCCGGCTCGGTCATCTCGGCCCAAGCATAGCAACGGGGCCGGAGACGGAAAAGCGAGAGCGGCGAGCACCTCGTCGGTGCCGCCGCTCTTCGTGGGCTCGCCTCGGGTCAGGCGGTCAGTGAGCGCCGCCCTGCTGCTGCTGGAGCTGCTGCTGGATCTGGCGCATCACCTCGGGCGGGATCTGACCGCCGCCGGGGCCGCCGCCCATGCCGGGCATGCCGGGGGGCATCCCGCCAGGCGGGCCGCCCGGGGGAGGCTCGGCCGGCTCGGCGCCGGGCTGGAAGGCCTCGACGTTCGGGAGCAGCCGGTCGGCCATGAAGCGCGACACGAGGAAGATGGTCTCGTTGCCCTCCACCATGACGTAGCGCTGCGACTCCTCGGCTTCGTTGCCGACGAGCAGGACGACGGTCTCGGTGATGGTGGGCGACGCGGGCTCGGCCTCACCCTCGGCCGCGCCTTCCTCGGCGCCTTCTTCGGCCGCGGCTTCTTCGGCCGTGGCTTCTTCCTCGGGGGCTTCGTCCTCGTCCGCCTCGTCCTCGGTCGCCGGAGCGGTCAGGCCGATCTCGACCCGGGCCGCGCCTTCACCGAAGCCGAGCGACGCCGCGTTGGCGTCGGCCGGGGCGAAGTCGGCGGCGCGCATGCGCGCGAGGCTCGAGGCGAGCGTGCGCACGCGCGTGGCGTCGAAGTTCTCGACCGCTGCGCCCTCTTCGGCGTCCTCGGCCACGACCTGGGCCCACGCGTCGCCGCGCTTCTCGAAGGTCCAGGCGCCGTTCTCGTTGGTGAACGAGAGGCGCGCGATGCGGCCCGACTCGAGGTCGGTGATGCCGCGGTCGCGCCAGTCGCGCACCGGCTTGTTGAAGGCGAACTTGATCGAGCCGCGCACCATCAGGACCTCGTCCTGGCCCTCGAGGCGCACCATCGTGTTGCCGCTGCGGAAGGCGCCGATCCAGCCGTCGAAGACCGTCTCGCCGCCCGCCTGCGCCACCACGTGGATGCCGTGCTCGGCGTCCACCTCGAGGTGCTCGTGGTGCTCGGCGGAGCTCGCCGCGCGGCCCGCGACCTCGAGGTCCGTCAGCTTGTCGAGCGCGGTGCTCACCGAGGTGTCGGCCGCGAGGGCCTGCACCGGCGAGGTCACGCGCCAGGTCTCCCCGTCGCGCTCGAGCCGGATGGTGCCTTCACCCTCCTCGGCCGGTCGCGTGATCTCGAGCGCGGTGATGTCGTCGCGCTCGAGCTCGGGCAGCGTGGGCGCCTCCTCGGTCTCGTCAGGCGGCGTGTCGCCGGTCTCGCTCGAGACGGCCCACCAGGTCGCGCCGACGAGAGCGGCAGCGACCACGCCCATGATCAGCAGGCGATGTCGTTCCCAATCCATCGTGGCCTCCTCAAGCCTTCTTGGCAGCGAGCTTCTTGCGAAGCTCCTGCAGGCTCGCCCTCTTGTTCTTGCGCATCTGCCAGCGGATCAGCCCGAAGAGCGCCACGAGCAGCGGCATCCCGAGGATGATCGACAGGCGGTAGGTCCACTTCTTCTGGGCCCACGCGTCCATCGCCTCCGAGTGCCGGTCGCGCGCCTCGTCGAACTGACCCTGGTCCTCTTCTTCCGCCGCCGCCTGGATGTCTTCCTGGGCGAGGCGGACGTTCTGCGGCACGTCGAGCGCCGGGTCCTCGATGTTCTTCGCGCGGATGGCGATCAGGTCCGCGTCCTGCGCGAGCCAGTCGATCGAGTTGAGCGCGAAGGGGCCCGCGGCGGCCGCGGCCGGCGCCTGCTGCCCGATCTGCTGGAGGTAGCCGATGAGCTCCTCGTGCAGGACCCAGCCCGAGCCGGCCACGAGCACCCGCGCCTCCGCGGTGGACTCGGCCGGCGCCTCGATGCTCGAGGCCTCCTCGCCCGACGCGCCCGCGAACGCGCTCGGGAGCGTGCCCTCGACCGCGGCGAGCAGGGTGTGCGGGCCGCGCTCGCCCTCGAAGCGCCACTCGTCCGGGCGACGCTGACGGAGCTGGATCGACTCGCCGGCCATCACCCAGCTCGTCTCGTCGCTCGACTGCGCCAGGCGGATGCCGTTCAGCTCGTCGAAGCGGTCCGACAGCTCGATGGGCGCGGCCCACGCGAAGGGCACCTGCCGCAGCCGGAAGAGGGCCGGGTGCTCCTGCGCCTCCTCGTCGATCCCCGCGATGGGGAAGGGCGGGTAGGGCACCGGGATGGGCAGGCGCTGCATCGGCAGCGGCAAGCACTCGGCGCTGGCCACGATGCCGTCGCCCAGCTCCATGCCCCAGCCCTGCAGCAGCCGGTTGATGCCGGTGTTCGCCGCGGCGGCCGCGGGCGCGCCCTCGAGCGTGACGTTGTAGGCGCCGCCGAAGACGCCGAGCGAGCGGCCGCGCATCACGAACTGGTCGATGCGGCGGAGCTCGTCCTCGCTGAACTCCTCGATCGGGTCGATCGTGATGATCGCGCGCAGCTCGGGGTCGATCTCGTCGTCGAGGGTGACCTCGCGGACGTCGTAGAGCGGCAGCGCCTCGGAGAGGTAGCTGAGCCCCTTGGTGAGCGACGGCCCGCCGTGCCCGCTGATCAGGCCGATCGGGAGCGGCTCGCTCACGAGCTGCCGGATGGCCTGGGTGATGGCGTACTCGAGCCCGCTGACGTCCTGGATGACCGGGATGGTCTGCTTGTCGCCGAGGTAGCGGATGACGAGGCCGCGGTAGCCCTGCTTGACCGAGAACGAGTCGTTCTCGATCGCGCGGTGCTCGACCTCGGGCACGCCGGCCTCCTCGGCCTCCTCGCGCTCGTCCTCGTCGTCCGGGTTCACGAAGCGCACGTCGATGTGCCCGCCGCTCGCCGCCTCGTACTCCTGCAGGAGGTTGCGCACGTACTGCTCGTGCGTGTTGAAGGGCGGGGGCAGATCACTGGTGAAGTACGCGGTGATCTCCATGTCGTCGCGGAGGTCGCCCACCAGGCGCTTGCTGGCGTCGCTCAGGGAGTAGCGCCGCGTCTCGGTCAGGTCGATGCGCGCGCCGCCGAGCTTGAGGTGCGCGACCACGTTCGCGGCCACGAGCACCACGAGCACCACGACCAGGTAGAGGATCGCTTCGGTCCCCTGCCGCTGGCCGCGCGTGTTGCGCTCCGGCTTCTTGGCGGAGGCCTTCTTGGTCTTCTTGTCGTCGGCCATGGCTCAGCTCCACCGCCGCTTCTCGAGGCCACGGAAGGCGACGAGGAGCCCGAAGATGGTCAGAGAGAGGAAGAAGAGCACGTCGCTCAGCGCGATCACGCCGCGGGTCATGCTCTCGAGGTGCCCTTGCAGGGAGACCACCTGGAAGAAGGTCGCCCAGAAGCCCGTGCTCAAGAACCCGAGCACGAGCGGCGCCACCCAGCCGAAGAAGGCCAGGAAGAAGAAGGAGATGAAGAAGGCGACGAGCTGGTTCTCGGCCAGGCTCGAGGCCATCATGCCGATGGCGAGCATCGACGCGCCCTGGAGGATGAGCCCGAGGTAGCCGGTGAAGACCGTGCCCCAGTCGAGGTCACCCAGGGTCGAGATGGCGATCGGGTTGATGATGGTCAGAGCCACGACGACCACGAAGAGGCCGAACGCGCCGAGGTACTTCCCGAGGATCACCTCGGACTCCTTGACCGGCATCGTCAGCAGCAGCTCCAGCGTGCCGCTGTGCCGCTCCTCCGCGATGAGCCCCATGGTCAGGGCGGGCGCGGCGAAGACCATCGCGATGCCGAACCAGGTGAAGACCTCGCTCGCCGTCGCCTTGTTGGAGAGGAAGAACGTGGACCAGACCAGCAGGCCCACGAACAGCAGGACCAGCGCCGCCGTGATGTAGGCGACGGGCCCGTTGAAGTAGCTCCGGAACTGGCGCCCGGCGATGGACATGATGTTTTGCATGTCTACTCCTCCTCCCCTTCGTCTTCGTCGGAGGCGGTCTCGTCTTCGAGCTCTTCGTCTTCCTCGTCCTCCCACTCCTCGTCCTCCTCGAGGGCGTCCTCGGGGGTGGCGGTGGTCAGGTTGCGGAAGATCTGCTCGAGGTTCTGGGTCTTGGTGGAGAAGCCGACGAGCACGAGGCCGTTGTCGACCGCGGCGCGGAACAGCTCCGGGCGCGCGTCCTCGTCGGAGTCACTGCCGACCGCGACCTCCACCTCCAGCTCGCCCTTGCGATCCTTGATGGTGGAGACCGAGAGCACGCCGTCGACCTTGCTGAAGGCTGCCTTGATGGCGCCCTCTCCGTCGGTCGAGTCGCGGTAGCCGCCGTCCTTCAGGCGCTTGTCCTTGAGGACCGTCAGCCGGAAGCGCGGGCCGCCGCCGCTCTTGGCGAGGCCCTCGGGGGTGTCGTCGGCGACGATGCGGCCCTTGTCGATGATGAGGACCCGCTGGCAGGTGACCTGCACCTCGGCGAGGTTGTGCGTCGACAGGATGATCGTGCGCTCCTTGCCGATCTCCTTGATCAGCGAGCGGATCTCGACCGCCTGGTTCGGGTCCAGGCCGCTCATCGGCTCGTCGAGGATGAGGATCGGCGGCTCGTGGATGAGCGCCTGCGCCAGCCCGACGCGCTGCTTGTAGCCCTTGGACAGCTCGTTGATGGACTTGGCGATCACGTCGCCCAGGCCCACCTCCTCGACCACCTTCAGGATGCGCTTGTTGCCCGCCTCGCCCTTGAGGCCGCGCATCTGCGCGACCCACTCGAGGTACTCGAGCACCAGCATCTCCTGGTAGAGCGGGGTGCTCTCCGGCAGGTAGCCGATCGACTCGCGGACGCCGATGGGATCGTCCCAGATGTCGGCGCCCGCCACGGTCGCGGTGCCGGTGGTGGGAGCGATGAAGCAGGTCAGGATCTTCATCGTCGTCGACTTGCCGGCGCCGTTCGGGCCGAGAAAGCCGAGGATCTCGCCGCGGCGCAGCTCGAAGCTGGCGTCCTTCAGCGCGACGAAGCTCCCGTACTCTTTCCCGAGGCCGGAGGCCTCGATCATCACGTCGGTCATACGGGACCTCTCGTAAGCGAGGGAAAGCGCCGCCGGGATGCAGGAGGCAAGGGACGGCGCGAGGTCCGGGGAGCCGAGCCCCCGGCGGGCGCGGACGATAGCCATTGAGAAATACGAGTCAAGCTCCCGGCCTCGCGCGGACCGAAACCCATTTGAGGACGTCCTATTCCCAAAAAGATCACGGCCCCGATGTTGTCGTGAAGTTGCCTACACTAGGGCACTAGCTGCGACACTGTGGGCATGGACCTCGTCCGTACGCCCGGTCTGCTGATCGCCTGCGCGCTCTTCGCGTCGGGCGCGGCGGCCCAGCTGGAGGAGCCGATGGAGCTGGGGCACGGCCCGGACCCCGACTGCGTCACCGAGGTCCACGCGTCGCTCGGCGACACGCCTCCGCGGGAAGAGACGCCTGCGATCGAGCTGCCCGAGGGGCGAGCCATCGCCGCGCTCGACGCCCGCGCGTGCCACGCGCTCCTGCGCCAGCACGAGATCGCGTTCACGCCGCTCCCCGACACGGAGGGCGTGGCCATCCCCGTGCGGGTCGAGCGCGTGGCGGGGATGCGGGTCGCGAGCCGCGGCCACTCGGAGCTGAACGAGATCGTCGACTGCCGGCTCGCGGTGGCGATCCTCGCCTGGGCGCCCACCCTCCGGGCCGAGGGCGTCCGCGCGCTGCTGCACTACTCGACCTACCGCCCGGGCGCGCGGGTCGGGCGGAGCAACCGGGTCAGCGGCCACGCGCGCGCGCTCGCGCTGGATCTGAGCCACGTCGTGTTCCGGGACGGAACCGAGATCGACGTGCTCGAGGGCTGGACCGCGCGCGATCGCGGCGCCGCCCCTTGCGAGGGGGAGCACGAGGAGGACGCGCCGTCCGCGCGTCTGCGGCGGCTGGTCTGCGCGGCGGTGGAGGCCGACCTCTTCCAGGTCGTGCTCACGCCCCACTACGACCAGGCGCACCAGAACCACGTGCACCTCGAGCTCGTGCCGGACGTGGACTGGTCGTTCGTGCGCTGATCCCCGTATCCTGGCGCGGAATGAAGGAAGACCAAGAGAGCGCCGACGACCTGTCGAAGCTGGTCCAGAGCCACGGCGCGCTGAAGCCCGGCTCGGGGCTGCTCTCCGGCGTGGTCGGGCTCAGCCTCGCCGCGCTCTCCTTCCTCGGCGTCCTGGCCTTCCGTTTCCCGGCCTACACCTCCACCCCCGAGCTGCGGCAGCTCTACGACGTCAGCACGCTCCGCTACGTGATGTTCGGGGCCATGGTGGTCGCGGGCGGGGTCGCGCTGGTCAACGGCGTGCTCGGCCGCCGCCGGAAGCTCGCGCTGGCGACCTTCGCCTTCCTCGTCGTCGCCCAGGCGCTCGGCGGCCCGAACACGCCCATCGGCGACTTCCCGGACGAGACCCCCTACATCGGGCTCGACTTCTTCATCCTCGATCTCCTCGGCTCGGCGATCGTCTTCATCCTGATCGAGAAGGCGATGCCGCTCCGGCGGGACCAGCCCGTGTTCCGCCTCGAGTGGCAGAACGACCTGACGCACTTCTTCTTCAACCACCTCGTCGTCGGCTTCGTGCTCCTCATCACCAACCGGGTGGTGCACGGCACGTTCGGGTGGGCGCAGTCGGACACCATCCAGGGCTTCATCCAGCACCTGCCGTTCCCGCTCGCGGTGCTGCTCGTCATCCTCGTCGCGGATCTCGTGCAGTACTGGACGCACCGCGCCTATCACGAGGTGCCCTTCCTCTGGCGCTTCCACGCCGTGCACCACAGCGCGCCGCACATGGACTGGCTGGCGGGCTCGCGTCAGCACATCCTCGAGCTGATCCTGACCCGCATCCTCGTGCTCGCGCCGATCTTCATCCTCGGCTTCTCGCAGCGGGTGATCGACGCCTACGTGATCATCGTGGGCTTCCAGGCGGTCTTCAATCACTGCAACGTCGACGTGCGCCTCGGGCCGCTGCGCTACGTGCTGGTCACGCCCAACTTCCACCACTGGCACCACAGCCGCGACACCGAGGCCATCGACAAGAACTACGCGGCCCACTTCGCCTTCCTCGACCACCTCTTCGGGACGGCCGTGCGCGCCGATCGCATCTGGCCGAGCCGCTACGGGGTGGTGGGCGACTACATCCCGATCGGCTTCTTCAAGCAGCAGCTCTTCCCGTTCGTGGGCTCCACGGAGAGCCGCGAGCGCTCGATCGTGCCGCCCGAGGCGGAGTCCTGGTCTCCCGCCGTCGCGCCGGTCGGCGTCGAATCTGACACGACCTCCGCGCACCGTTAGGCTGAACGAGCCGACGGAATGGTGAGGGTGTGGCCACTCCGTGAGGGGGAGAGTCCGTGTTCACGATGAGATCTTTCAATTCCTTCCTTGTGTGTGGCCTGCTCCTGGCGGGCTGCGGCCGCACGCCCCTCGACACGTTCTCCGACGGAGACGTGCCCCCCCCGTTCGACGGCGGCATCGACTCGGGCACCGACGGCGGCGGTCCGGACTGCGAGTCGGACGCGATGTGCGACGACGGCATCTTCTGCAACGGACAGGAGGTCTGCATCGCCGGCGCGTGTCAGCCCGGCCCCGTGCTCGAGTGCGACGACGGGGTCGACTGCACCATCGACCGCTGCTCGGAGATGCGGCGCGCGTGCGACAACCTGCCCGACTCGACGATGTGCCGGCCCGGCGCGATGTGCGATCCGGTCACCGGGTGCACCGACACGGTCTGCACCGACGACCGCGACTGCGACGACGGCCGGATCTGCAACGGGGCCGAGCGCTGCCTCGGCGGCCTGTGCGTGCCCGGCGAGCGCCCCGCCTGCCCCGATGACGGCTTCGACTGCACCCTCGAGGAGTGCGACGAGGCGAGCGGCGGCTGCACCTCGCTGCCGATGGACGCGCTCTGCGACGACGGCTCCTTCTGCAGCGGGCGCGAGGTCTGCGCCCCGGGTCTCGGCTGCCTGCCGGGCATGCCGCCCCGCTGCGACGACGGCGAGGCGTGCACCCGCGACTTCTGCGATCCGCGCGCCGACCGCTGCGTGAGCACGCCCGTGGACCGCGACGGGGACGGGGAGATCGACGTCGCGTGCGGCGGCACGGACTGCAACGACGGCAACCCCCTCATCGGCTCGGGCCGGCGCGAGGACTGCGGCAACCGGATCGACGACGACTGCGACGGGCAGACCGACTGTCGCGACATGGACTGCGCGCTCGAGCCGGCCTGCGGAGGCTGCGTGCCGCGCCCCGAGGTCTGCGACAACGGCCTCGATGACGACTGCGACCGGCGCGTCGACTGCGCCGACCCGAATTGCGCGGGCGACCCCGCCTGTCGCTGCGCGCCCCGCGAAGACTGCCGCAGCCCGATCGACGACGACTGTGACGGCCTGATCAACTGCGCCGACTTCGACTGCGTCATGGATCCCGTCTGCATGGGCCCCTGTGACCCGTTCGAGACCCGCTGCTCGGACGGCGTCGACGACGACTGCGACGGCGCGGTGGACTGCGGCGACCCCGACTGCGCGCCGCTGCCCGAGTGCACCGTCTGCACGCCCACGGAGGCCCGCTGCAACGACGGAGACGACGACGACTGCGACGGCGACATCGACTGCGCCGACGCGGACTGCATCGGCGATCCCTTCTGCGTGGGCCCGTGCCTGCCCTTCGAGCCCACCTGCGACGACGGCCTCGACGAGGACTGCGACGGCCGCGTCGACTGCATGGACCCGGACTGCTTCATGGACCCGATCTGCATCGGGCCGTGCCTGCCCTTCGAGGTGGCCTGTGACGACGGGCGCGACGACGACTGCGACGGGGACGCGGACTGCGCCGACGTGGACTGCTTCGGCGACCCCGCGTGCGCGCCGCCCTGCTTCCCGTTCGAGCTGCGCTGCGCGGACGGGCGCGACGACGACTGCGACGGCGTGACCGACTGCGCCGACTCCGACTGCGCGATGGACCCGGTCTGCATCGGCCCCTGCGCGCCGTCCGAGACCATCTGCGACGATCTGCGCGACGACGACTGCGACGGCTTCGCCGACTGCGCCGACGACGACTGCGTGACCGACCCGCGCTGCTGCGTGCCGAGCGTCGAGCTCTGCTTCGACGGCGTCGACAACGACTGCGATCTCCGCACCGACTGCCGTGACCCCGACTGCGCGAGCGAGCCGATCTGCTGCACGCCGCGCCCCGAGGTCTGCGACAACGGCGTCGACGACGACTGCGACGGAGACATCGACTGCACCGACACCGGCAGCTGCGCGAGCGATCCCGCCTGCCGGATGTGCTTCCCGGAGATCTGCGACAGCGGCCGTGACGAGGACTGCGACGGCCTGGTGGACTGTGACGACGCGGACTGCTTCGGCGACCCGCTCTGCCCCGTCTGCACGCCGCGCCCCGAGATCTGCCGCGGCCGCGCGGACGAGGACTGCGACGGGCTCGTCGACTGCGACGACCCCGACTGCGCCGGCTCGCCCGCCTGCATGATGTGCGTGCCCACGCCCGAGGTCTGCACCGACGGCGCCGACCAGGACTGCGACATGCAGATCGACTGCCTCGACCCGGACTGCGCGCTCGACCCGGCCTGCCGCGTGTGCGTGCCCGAGGTCTGCACCGACGGCGTCGACAACGACTGCGACGGCCGCGCCGACTGCTCCGACGGCGACTGCGCGGGCGACCCCGCGTGCGTCACCTGCAGCCCCGAGTCCTGCACCAACGGCCGCGACGACGACTGCGACATGCTCGTGGACTGCGCCGACCCGGACTGCAGCCGCCACCCCGCGTGCACGGTGTGCGACCCGACCGAGACCTGCCGGAACGGGACCGACGACGACTGCGACGGAGACGTCGACTGTGACGACGCCGACTGCGCGGGCTCGCCGCTCTGCGCGGTCTGTCTGCCCTTCGAGCTGAGCTGCACCAACGGCATCGACGAGGACTGCAACGGCCGCGTCGACTGCGACGACCTCGCGTGCCGCTTCCGCCCCGAGTGCATCACCGGGTGCACGACCGGGGAGAGCGGGCCCGACTGTCGGAACGGCCGCGACGACGACTGCGATGGCGACGTCGACTGCGACGACAGCGAGTGTGCGGGCACCCCGGTCTGCACCTTCTGTCTGCCCTTCGAGCTGTGCGCGACGGGCTTCGACGAGGACTGCGACGGGCGCGTCGACTGCGACGACCCGGACTGCTTCAGCGACCCGGGCTGCGGCGCGTGCCAGCCGTTCGAGAGCAACTGCGCCAACCGCTTCGACGAGGACTGCGACGGGCGCGTCGACTGCGCCGACCCCGACTGCACGGGCGACCCGGCCTGCTGCGTGCCCTCGCCCGAGTCGTGCACCGACGGGGTCGACAACGACTGTGACGGTCTGCCCGACTGCGCCGACGAGGACTGCGACACCTCGCCCGCCTGCTGCATGCCGACGCCGGAGGCGTGCTTCAACTTCGCCGACGACGACTGCGACGGGCTCGTGGACTGCGCCGACCCGGACTGCGCCGGGGATCCGAGCTGCTGCGTGCCCTCGCGGGAGCGCTGCGCGAACGGCGTGGACGACGACTGCGACGGGCGGGCCGACTGCGCCGATCCCGACTGCTTCGGCAGCCCGGCGTGCGGGAGCCCCCCCGACGCCGGCCCGCCGCCCGGAGACGGCGCGATGTGCCTGCCCAGCGAGGGCACCCTCCCGCTCTGCACCGACGGCGCCGACAACGACTGTGACGGCATCAGCGACTGCGCCGACGCCGACTGCACGCCCTTCGACACGGTCGGCGAGTGCTGCAACGGGGTCGACGACAACGGCAACGGCATCCCGGACGAGTTCAGCTGCCGCTGCAGCACCGACGCGGACTGCGCGGGCGGCGGCCCGTTCCCGGTCGTCTGCTGGAGCGCCACGCTCGGCGTCTGCGCGCCTCACTGCGCGGCGCTGGGCGGAGACACGTTCTGTCAGATGCTCGACCCGTCGCTGACCTGCTCGACGCTGACGGGGGAGTGCACGTTCTGAGGGCGGCCTCAGAGCGATCGGCGCGCGAGGCCCCGCAGATGCGCGACGGGTGACGCGAGCCCCACGGGGAGAGGCAGCCTGCCCGCCCGCAGATCGACCCGATGGAGGCGGCCGCCCCGCGGGTCGTGGAGCTCGAGCGCGGCGAGGGGGTCGCGATCGCTCGGCGTCACCGCCACGGAGACGGCGGCGTCGCGTCGCTCGCGGGAGATCTCCTCGGGGGTGAACGCGACGAGGTGAGGGAAGACCGGTCCGCCGCGGACGTTGCGGTGTGGTCGCCCGATGATCGGGGGGGAGTCGGCGCGGCGCATCCCGAGGCGCGCGCTCATCGTCAGGAGCGGCTGGCCCTTGCGCGTGACACGCGCCTCCACATCCACGTCGTCGTCGCTCCACTCGATCGCCGCGAGCTTCTTTGGGTAGCCGAGCAGCTCTCGCCCGAGGATGAGCGCGACGTCGTCGTCGACCACCATCCAGGGGCAGTGGACGGCGGACCGGCAAGCGTGCTCGACGGGGAGCAGGAGCCCGGCCTCCGAGTACACGGAGCCGAAGCTGTTCTGGGCGAAGTGGGCCGTGAACAGCGTCGCCGTCGAGCCCGCCAGCCGGAGGGGTCGAGGGACCCAGCGGCCGGCCACGTCGGGTCGACCGATCGTCATCTCCACCGCGAGGTAGGCGGCGTCCCGGTAGAGGAGGCCGCCGTCGGGGAAGGCGAGCCGACGCAGCTGTCTCCACGCCGCCGTCATCGCCCGCTCACGAGCCCGAGGCGACGGCCGAGCGCGCTGGCCGTGCGCGCGTAGAGGCGTGGCCACCGCCGGCTGAAGCCGACCGCGTGGCGCTCCCATCCCATCGCGAGCTGCGGGGAGCCCTCGAGCGTGGCGTCGACGGCGGCGTGCGCGACCCCCTCGGGCCGCAGGGCGAGCCAGTCGGGCGCGGCCTCCAGGAAGCGCGCGAAGCCGGCCTCGTGATAGCGCGTCGCGGCGTGCAGCCCCGTCCGGACGAAGCCGGGGCAGAGTGTCGTGACCGTCACCCCGCTCGCCAGGAGCTCCACCCGCAGCGCGTCTGCGAAGCCCACCACCGCGTGCTTGGACGCGCTGTAGACGGGCATGCCCGGCGCCCCGAGGAGGCCCGCGACCGACGCCGTGAAGCAGATGCCGCCCGAGCCGGCCTCCATCATGGCGGGCGCGAAGGCCCGCGCGACGCGCATGGTGCCCAGCACGTTGACGTCGAAGACCCAGCGCACGTCGTCCTCCGGGGCCGTGAGCGCGGGGCCGACGCTCGCGACCCCGGCGTTGACGAACAGGAGCGCGGGCGGAACGTCCCAGCCCGCCACGCGGTCCGCGGCGGCGCGCACGTCTTCGGTCGATCGCACGTCGCAGGGCATCGCGGTCGCCCCGAGCCCGCGCGCGACCTGCGCGAGCCGCTCCTCGGCCACGTCCAGGAGGAGGAGCCGGGCGCCGCGTCGCGCGAGCTCGTGCGCGAGGGCTTCGCCGATGCCGGACGCCGCGCCCGTGACGACGGCCACGCGACCCTCGAGCTCACGCATCGCCTGGCTCCGGGAGCGCGGGGACGCCGACGAGCTCCGACGAGCGGGCGTAGAGGGCGTCGACGAGTCCCGCGCGGTAGGCCGCGCACGGGGCCGGGCCGCGGAGGCGCCCCAGGTAGTAGCTGCCCGACGCCGCGAGCTGCGGGAGCAGGACCAGCCGCCACACGCTCCGGGCGGCCCCGCGCGGACCGGGGAGCAAGCTCCAGAGCCACCGCAGCCAGCGCGGCGCGGCTTCGAGGTGGCCCGTGGCGGCCGGCCCCGGGTGGACCGCGTGCACGCTCACGTCCGTCCCGCGCAGGCGCGAGGCGAGGGCTCGGGTGAAGAGGATCAACGCGAGCTTCGCCTGCCCGTAGGCGCCGAGCACGGTGTAGCGGCGCGCGCGGTTCAGGTCCTTCATGTCGATGCGCGCCAGGCGCGCGGTCTCCCCGGAGACGTTGATCACCCGCGCGCTCTCCGCGCGCTCGAGGGCGGGCAGCAGGAGATGAGTGAGCAGGAACGGCGCGAGGTAGTTCACGGCGAGGTGCGTCTCGTGCCCGTCGACGGTCTGGCCTCGAGGCGCGCCATACACGGCGGCGTTGTTGACGAGCCGATCGAGCTTGGGCACGCAGTCGTCGATCTCCTCGGCGCACTCACGCACGGAGGCCATCGACGCGAGGTCGCACGGCACCCAGCGCACCCATGCGCCGGGCACCTCCTCCATCAGCGTGGCGCACAATCGCTCCCCCCGGTCCGCGGAGCGAACGGGGAGGATCAGTCGGTGGCCGGCCTCGAGCAGGCGCCGGGCGACGACGCCGCCGATGCCGCCGGTGGCTCCGGTGAGGACGGTGATGGGGGAGTCGGGCTCGGCCTCCCCCATCGGCCTGAGACGAGCGCTGGACATGGGGTATACATGGTGTATACCTGGCCTGCGAGTCAAGCTGATCGGTTCGTTATTTGTCGTTAGATACGGATACAGCGCGTATCCAGGGGTGAACGAGAGAGGGATGCGACGACTGGAAGAGAGTCTCGGACGGGCCGGCGTCTTGCGGGCCGCGATGCAGGTGTTCGCGGCGAAGGGCGTCAAGGAGACCCGCGTCCAGGACCTGCTCGAGGCCGCCCACATCGCGCGTCGCACCTTCTACAAGTACTTCACCGGAAAGGAAGACGTGTTGCGCGCGCTCTACGAGCACGTGACGCGCGAGCTGCTCTCCGCGCTCGAGCCCGACCCGGACGCGGCGGACCCTCTCGCGGCCGCTCGCGCGGTGCTCGACGGCTACCTGCAGTTCCACGTCGAGAACCCGCGCATCACGCGCTTGCTGGTGGGGGAGGCGCTGCGCGAGGACTCACCGCTCGCGCCGATCCGGCTCCGCTTCCGCGAACAGCTCGTCACGGCGCTCTCCGCCGCGTTCGAGCAGGCCACGGGGCGCGTCCTGGATCCCTACCTCTTCATCGCGCTGATCTCCGGCCTGGAGGGCGTCTCGCTCGCGCTCCTCCGACAGAAGCCCGACGCCGCGGAGGTCGGGCGCGCCCGCGCCGCCCTCGAGGGCCTCTTGACCGCGACCCTCGCGCACGCCTCGCTCATGCCCGGCGCGCGCTCCGATTCGGGAGAAACGACACCATGAAACGCTCCGTCTTTGCCTGCGCCGCGCTCCTCTCGCTGAGCGCCTGCGCCTCCGACGTCGATCCAGGCCCCGGAGGGGGATCGGCCGCGCCCCCCACGCCGTGCATGGGCGACGACTGTCCTCTGGATCGGCGGTGCGTGAACGGGGTCTGCGTCGGGGACGCCGCGTCGACTCCCTCCGGCGATGTGCGCGCCGCGGTGGCCGAGGCGGCGCGGAGAGGGTGCGCGCGCCTGCAGTCCGACTGCGCCCACCTCTGCGAGGGGCCCTTCGCCCGCTGTCACCCGACGCTGGAGGCGTGCGTGGCCGAAGAGACCTCGGAGTACCTCGACGACTACGCGTCCCCGGTGGTCGACCCCGTCCTGGCGGCGCAGTGCGCGGCGCAGATCGAAGCGGCTCCCTGCTCCGACCTGACCCCGGACACGCTGGAGTGTGAGTACGCGGTCGTGGAGACCTGCGCCTCTTCGGAGGACGATCCCTTCGGCCTGAACCACTCCCCCTTCACGCCTGCGCCGCTCGAGCTCGACCAGACGCATGTCCTCCGCCTCTGCACGGAGGCGCCGGAGTTCTACGCCGTCGAGCTGGAGGCGGGGGAGCGCCTCTCGGTCACCGGGGTCGAGGAGCACGACGAGCGGGTGGGGCTCGAGCTCTGGCGGCTGATCGCGACGCGCACGGGGGAAGCGATGCTCGAGGACATGAGCGGCTACTTCGACGCGGATGGGGATCTCACCGCGCCCGTGCCGGAGGCGGGCACGTACCTCCTCGAGGTCGACGCCAGCTCTCGCTCGGGGGACTTCGCGCTCCGGATCGCGCGCGAATGACCGGCGCTCACCGTGACCAGGAGGCGGGGAACGTGCGGCGCCGGACGCTGACCGCTTCGAGCTCGCGGGGCGCGGCTGGCAGCGCGACGCGCTCGCCCTCCGCGATCGAGCGCCGCGGCAGGGGGCCGGACTCGAGGGTGAGGTCGACCTCGCCCCACGCTCGGGTCGCCACGAGCGCGCCGTCTCGCCAGAGGAACCACGCCTCGCCCGAGTCGTCGACGTAGGCGTCTCCGGCCCGCCGCAGGACCGCGCGGCGTCGACTCCAGACGTCGAACGTCGCTGGCGGATCGAGCTGCCCGCTCTGGTCGGCGTAGGCGAACACGAAGCCGGGTGGCCCGACGACGAGCACGTCTCCCGCGCCCTCCTGGCGGCGGAGGTAGTCGGCGGGGGCGTGGGTCGCGACGCCGATCATCTGCGCGTCCGTGAAGAGGTGGACGGGCGGGTGAGAGAGGTGGAAGAAGTCCATGAACTCGTCTTGCACGAGCCCCTCGTTGGGCGAAGGCGGGGTGAGCGCCACGAAGTGTCCGGTCCAGAAGGCCCGGCGCGGCGGGCGCGTCTCCTCCTGGATGAAGCGGAGAAAGTCGGGCTGGGTGTCCGCGTAGAAGAAGGGGTGGGTGTCGCGTCGCGCCTGGACGAAGGCCGGCCAGGTGGCGAGGGCGACGATGGAGGCGCCGACCACCGGGAGGAGTCGACGCGCGCGGAGGCGTGACCAGACGAGCGCGTACAGCCAGCGGGCGCCGATCATCGCGAAGTAGGCGAGGGCCGGGAGCGCCGGCCAGAGATAGCGCGCCTCGTTGTGTCCGACGCGGAAGCTGATGAGGGCCGTGAAGCCGAGCATCCACAGCAGGGCGGGCAGGTCGCGCCGCCAGTCTCGACGGAGGCCGACCGGGACACCGACGAGGGCGAGCGCGACGGTGATGGGGGAGACGGTCGCGAGGAGCATCGGCCCGTAGTCCCACTGGGTCTCGCCGGGCATCGGCTCGACCATCGCGCTCGCGCCGCCGATGAGCGCCTGGAAGGCCTCGAGGGTGAAGGGCTCCCCGTCGACCTCGCGGAAGACGGCGGCGAGGAAGAGCCAGAAGACGACGGCGGCGACCACGCCCGCCGCGAGGGCCCCGGCGATGCGGCGGAGGCGGAGCCTTCGCTCGAGGGGGATCCGCACGAGCTCGGCCGCGATGAACGCGAACGGGAGCGCGCCCAGCGAGTACTTCGTGAGCATGCCGCCCGCGACGGCCAGGCCGAACAGCAGCCAGTGTCGCGGCTCGCCGCGTGCGCTCGTGGCGCGAGCCCAGGCGAAGAAAGAGAGGGCCACCCAGCCCGCGGTGGCGATGTCGACGAGGAGGAAGGGCGCGTAGCGGATGAAGAGGCGGGTGCTGCACAGGAGCAAGACGCCAAGCAGGGCCCAGCCGGCGCCGGCGCGCTCTCGCATCCAGAGCCACGCCGCGAGGAGCGCGAGCGCCGCCATCGCCCAGCCGAGCAGGTGAGGGAGGATCCACCGGACGGGATCGCCGGCGTCCTCGGCGTCGACGATGGCCGAGACGATGGGGCGCGCGAGCACCGGGACGAGCGGCGCGTGCACGCGGTAGTAGGCCGCGCTCTCGTCGCCGTTCAGCCGACGCGCGTCGTTCATGTAGTCGAAGCTGTCGTAGTAGTGGAGGCGAACCTGCACCGCCTGGTGGAGCGTGAAGCCGAGCGCGAGGGCCACGCCTGCGGCCGCGAGCCACGCCGGAAGACGCCGGGCCAGCTGGGGTTCGCCTCCCATGGGCGGCGCAGCATAGCGCGGCGGCGTAGGATCGCGCGGCGTGACCTTCTCGGTGACGGATCTGGTGGTCGGCCGCGGTGACGCGGCGCTCGTGCGGGGCCTCTCCTTCTCGCTCGATCGGGGTGAGCGCGTCGCGCTGGTGGGGCCATCGGGAGTCGGAAAGACCACGGCGCTCCGTGCGATGGCCTGGCTCGACGATCCTCTCGGTGGCTCGCTCGAGCTCGACGGACAGACGCCCCTGTCGATGGGCGCGCCAGCCTGGCGACGGCGGGTGCTGCTCGTGGCCCAGCGCGCGACCTTCTTCGGCGGGTGCGTGCGCGAGGAGCTGGCGCGGCCGTTCGGCTATCGATCGGCGACCGGGGCGTTCGACGCGGACGCGGCGCGCTCGCAGCTCGACGCGCTGGGGCTGGCGCACAAATGGGACGCGCCGTGCGAGCAGCTCTCGGAGGGTGAGCGGCAGCGGGTCGCCCTGGCGCGGGCGCTCCTGCTCGAGCCGGCGGTGCTCCTGCTGGACGAGCCGACCTCGGCGCTGGATGAGGCATCGGCGGAGAGGGTCGAGGCGCAGCTCACCGATCGCACCTTCGTGATCGTGAGTCACCAGGCGGCCCAGCGGGAGCGGCTGCGCGCGCGTCCGATCGTGCTGGAGCCGCATGCCTGACGGGGCGATCGCGATCGACGCGTGGCACCTCGCGCTCAGCGCGGGCTTCGTCGTCCTGGCCGGAGCGGTGAGCCTGGGGCTGCGGCTCGGGCTGGAGGGCAAGCTGGCGCTCGCGAGCGCGCGCACCGTCGGCCAGCTCCTGCTCGTGGGCTACGTGCTCGGCTGGGTCTTCGAGCTCGAGGAGCCGTTCGTCGTGCTCGTGCTCTTGACCTTGATGATCGCGGCCGCGGCGCGCGCGGCGGTCCAGCGCTCGACCCGGCGGATCCCCGGGGTGGGCCTGATGGCCTTCTCCATGCTCGCGCTGACGGGGCTCGCGACGACCCTGGGCGCGACCGAGGTCGTGATCGGCGTCGAGCCGTGGTGGCGTCCCCGGTACGTCGTGCCCTTGCTCGGCATGGTGCTCGGCAACGGCCTGACGGGCATGTCGCTCTGCCTGGACGAGCTCTTGTCCAGCCTCGACGAGCAGCGCGCGCGGGTCGAGACCGAGCTCTCGCTCGGGGCCACGCGATGGGAGGCGGCGCGCGCTCCACTCCGCGAGTCGATCCGCCGCGGCATGATCCCGATCCTCAACAGCATGATGGTCGTCGGCGTCGTCTCCCTGCCCGGCATGATGACCGGCCAGATCCTCGAGGGCGCCGATCCCCTCATGGCCGTGCGCTACCAGATCGTGATCATGTTCATGCTCGCCGGCGCGACCAGCTTCGGTTGCATGCTGCTCGCCTTGCTCGTCTACCGCCGCCTCTTCAACCCCCGCCACCAGCTCCGCGCCGAGCTCATTACCCGCAGCTGAGGTCGCCCGCTTCAGGACTGAGGGACGGTGTTTACTTGTGACCGTAATCTTTGCGTATCCACGTCTGTGGGTATGCAAGAAGTCCGGTCACAAGTAAACACCGTCCCCTGGTCTCGGGGGAGGGGTTACCGGATGCGGACGACGATGGCCGCCGCGCCGACGCCGGCTTTGGCGGCGGGCTCGGTCAAGAGGCTCGCGAGGACGCTGGGCTGGGTCTGGGGATCGGCGCCCAGGACGCTCATGGCCTTCGCGATGGAGCTCATGCTGAAGGCGGTGAGGGAGCCGGCGAGGATGAGGTCGCCGGGGTGGACCTCGGTGGAGCAGACGCTGGGGCGCGCTCTCAGCAGGCCCGACTTCTCCTCGTCCTCGCGCGCGGTCAGGCGCTTGGGCTGGCCGTTCCGCTGCACGTAGACGCGGCCTGGGCCGACGCTGATGACGTGGAGCTGGCCCGCCGACAGGAGCACGCCCACGAGCGTGGCGTCCGGGAGGAGACGCTCGACGAGCTGGTCGCAGCGATCGGCGAGGGCGTCGCGCGCGGCAGCCACGGCGTCTCCGAGGCGCGCTTGCCCGTCGCTCTCGTCGTCGTCGCTCAGGTGCGCCTCGAAGCCGTCGAGCGCCGACTGGGTCGCAAGGCTCCAGGTGCGCGGCAGCCCGAGGCCGGTGCTCACCGCGAAGGCGCGGCCTCCCTGCAGGCGGCGCGCGGCGTGGCGGCTGAGCTGCCCCCCGCGAATGTCCGCCCGGGTGACGCTGATGTGCGCTTCGGTCCTCACGCCTTGCCGTAGCGTAGCTCGCTCAGCTGCACCCAGAGAACCCCGAACGTGGTGAAGAGCAGCCCGACCGCCGCGACGACGAGGCCGCAGATCCACAGCTCCACGTCGGGCACGATCTCGGCGAAGAACCCGCCGCGCTCGATGCCGGCCAGCTCCTGCGCGAAGTGGCTCATCGACGCGAAGCGCACCGCGCCCGGCATCAGGCCGAGGAAGAACTCCACGAAGCCGAGCCAGATCACGCTCACCATGCCGCCCGCCTCCGGCACCAGAGAGCCCCAGAAGAGGCAGATGCCGCAGTAGGTGACGACCAGCAAGCTCGCCGCTCCGCCCGCGCGCGCGGTGTCGCCGAGCTGCTCGATCATCTGGGTGGGCGCGGTCGCGAAGCTCACCACGTGCATCAGGAGCAGCGCGGCCCACAGCACCGCGATCGACGCCGCGGCCGCGACGAGGAACTTGCCGAGGGCGATCGCGCCTCGGTTGACCGGGCGCATGGTCAGGAAGTGCAAGGTCCGCCCCTCGACCTCCTCGCCGATCACGCCCGACGCGAAGAGGATGGGGAGGAGGAAGACGAGCAAGCGGAAGAAGCCCCACTTGATGCCGCCACGGACGACGTCGACCGCGATGGCGTCGCTCTCGAGCAGCGCGACCACGGCCGGGAAGAGCACGACGACGAAGGCGGCCACCGCGGCGACCCGGAGCTTGCGGCCCCGGATCACGCGCTTGGCCGAGAGGCGCGCGATGGCCATCGTCGAGCTGACGATCGAGGGCGGGGCGATCACTGGCCACCTCCCACGCGGAGCTGCTGCTCGTAGGCGACCTTCTCCGCTCGGTTCTCGAGCTTGCGCATGCCCCCCGAGCCCGCGTCCGCGCCCGTCCCCGCGCCGCGGTTCGCCCGCTCCACGAGGTAGTAGAAGAGCGCCTCGAGGTTCGCGTCCGGGCTCGTGATCGAGCGGAGCTGGAAGCCGCCCTCCACGACCTGCTTCGCGATCGCGTCGTAGGTCTCGTCCGGCTGCCAGGTGTGGACCTCGAGCACGTCCTCCGCCGGGAAGTGAAGCGCCACCACGCCGCGCTCGTTCGCCAGGAGCGCCGCGGCCAGGTCGCGCGGCCGGTCGCACTGCACGCGCACGTGATGCGGGTGCTCGTCGAGCAGCTCGCGGATGTCCTGCATCGCGCCCTGCGCGACCACCTGTCCGCGCGCGATCAAGAGCAGCTGATCCGTCAGCGCCTCGATCTCGTGCAGCACGTGGGTCGAGAAGAGCACGAGCGCGCCCTCCTTCGCCCGCCGCCGGAGCGCGTCGAGGATCTGCTGGCGCGAGGCCGGGTCGGTGCCGGTCAGCGGCTCGTCGAGGAGCAGGATGTCCGGCTCGTGCACGATGGACTGCGCGAGCTTGGCCCGCTGTCGCATGCCGCGGCTGTAGCCGCCGACCGCGCGGTTCATGGAGTCCTCGAGCCCGAACTCCTCGAGCGCGTCCTTGGCCTTCTTCTTCGCCACCTCGGGCGGGAAGCCGTTGAGCTCCGCCATCGCGCTGACGAACTCGAGCCCGGTCAGCTCGTCGTACATCGCGTCCGCTTCGGGGCAGTACCCGAGGCGCGCCATCACCCGCGGGTTGCCGAAGGGGGGCAGCCCGCCGACGAGCAGCTTGCCCACGCTGGGCTTGATCTGTCCGCCGATCATGCGCATGAACGTCGTCTTGCCCGAGCCGTTCGGCCCGAGCAGGCCCCAGATGCCGGGCCCGAGGTGCAGCGAGACGTCGGCGACGGCGGTGACCTTGCCGTACCACTTGCTCAGGCGCACCGCGCGGATCGAGGCGCCGTCCTTCGTCTGGTCGCTCACGTGATCACCTCCGCCCTCTGCAGGCGACTCCAGGCGTAGGCCACCGCCCCGGCCACGAGGATCGCCAGGACCGGCCCGGCGTGGAACCACTCGACGTCGCTCCCCTCGCTGGTGACCTTGAAGAGCGCCTCGCGGACCACGGTCAGCATCCCGGGGATCGAGATGAGGTAGAGCCAGGACCAGTCGGTGATCGCGTCCACGAGCAGCGCCAGCACGTGCGGCACCACGAAGAGCACGATCCAGGCGCTCATGGTCAGCGCGCGGCTCTTGCTGATCGCGCTCACCCCGATCGAGAGGGTGGTCAGCGAGACCGCCGCGATCAGCGCGTACAGGAAGGCGGGCAAGACCAACCCGGCCATCTCGAGGCGATACTCCGCAGCCGAGATGCCCGTCAGCGGCAGCACGATGAAGAGCGACGGCACGAAGAGCACCGAGAAGATCAGGATGGTCAGCGCGGCGACCCGCCCGATCATGTACTGCACGATCGTCACGGGCTTCGCGAAGTAGAACTGGAAGGCCTTGAACGTGAAGTCCTCGGCGATCACCCCGGCGCCGGAGCGCAGGGTGAGCACGGTCGCGAAGAGCCAGACCTGCAGGTTGAAGAAGAACGAGGTGATCTCGCCCCCCGGCAGCGGCGGCAGGTCACCTGCGCCCGCGCCCACCGTCTGGTTGCGAATCCACCACGTCCCCGCCACGAGCGCCGCGCCGATCAGGCCGGACACGAGGGCCGCGATGAGCGTCAGCTTGACGATCCACGAGCCCCACGCGCGCCACAGGCCGTAGCGCAGGAGCACCCACGTGTTCTGCGAGCTCGGGAGCCGTTCCCCCTCGTACGCCCGATAGCCCAGGTCTCGGACCGTCATCGGCGCGCACGTTACGATACCGGCCGGGTCGGGGCCAGGCCTCGCCGCGTCAGGGCAGCGGCGTGAACGAGAGCGGCACGGGGACCTGCCCGCCAGCGGCGCTCGCGGGGAACTGGAAGCGGCGCGCCGCGTTCCGCAGGCAGCGGGCCATGCCGCCGAAGTCGGGGCCGTCCACGTCCGCGTTCGTCACCTGGCCGCTCGGCGCGATGTCCAGCGTGACCCGGACCCGCGCGTCCACCGCCGTGCCCGCGTGCCTCACGGCGCGCTCGTAGCACTGCCGGAAGCGCGCCTGCCCGCGCTCCAGCACGGGGCGAACCGCGGCCGCCGTGAGCGGCGCGTCGGAGGTCTCGGGGGGCGGCGCCTCGGGCCGTCGGCCGACCCGCCGCTCCTGCACGCGCGCCTCGGCGACCTGTCGTCCCGCGCCGCGGCGCTGGAGCCCGAACGCGGCCCGCCGTGGCTCGCGGGGAGCGGGCGTGGCGTCGATGGCCTCGATCGTCACCGGCTCGGCGCGCGGTTCGTCCTCGCTCGGCTGCGCCACGCTGGGCGCGCTCGCCTGTGGGGCCTCGGTGCGCGGGGCGGCGGTAGGCGTGGGGGGCGTCGCCTCGGGCGCCGTCGCCGCGGGGACGGACGCGCGCTCCGAAGGCGCGACGACGCTCTGGCGCGCCGCGCTCGGGGGCACGCCGGCCAGCTCGCGCGCCTCGCTCGCGCCCAGCTCCTGGACGAGCGTGGGGGTCAAGGTCACCGCGACGACCACGCCGAACACGACGGCGCCGAACACGGCGAGCCAGAGGCCCCCGCGCCCCCTGCGCTTCACGTCGTTCGCCGGCTTGCTCGAAGGCATCACCGAGGCGTAGGCGAGGATGGGCTCGCCGATCTCCGTCGCCTTCGGAACGGGCATGGTGGGCCGGAGGCTGTCGTGCGGCCGCCACGGCATCGTGGGGCGCTCGCTGAGGTGCGGGTCGGTCACGGTTCGCGTCGTCATGGCAATGATCGCCAACGGCCGAATGGAGGCCGCGCTTGAGGCGTTGCCTCATTTCGATCCGCCTGAGACGGTGCCTCCCTGGCGTGGGAGAAGCCGTGGTGTCACCCTCCGGCAGCCGAGATGAGCCGCACGGCGCTCGCAAGATGGCGAAAGTACTACGAAAGATCGGGCGCATCGCCCGCCGCGTGCTCGATCTCGTGCCGCTGACGCCGCTGGGCCTCTTCGTGGGGCTCGGCGCCACCGCCGCGCTGTATGGGCTCGCCTTCCCGCAGCTGGATCTCGTCTGGCTCGTGGTCGGGTTCGCCACCCTCGGGCTCCTCGCCGCCGCCCTCGTCGCGGTGGTGATCGGCGCCGTCTGGTTGAAGATCGCCACGCGCCGCGCGCCCCACCAGGAGGTCGAGCGGCGGAAGATGGAGACCGGCCGCGCGCTCCCCACCGGCTTCGACGCGAGCACGCTCTGGCTCCTGCCGCTCGTGCAGGTCAGCTGGTCGTGGGAGTCGCCCGAGGACGCGCGGGTCGAGCTCCGCAAGGTGCGCGGCCGCTGGCAGGAGCGGGTCGCGCTCTCGCGCCGCGGCCACGTGCGCGGGATCCGGCGCCGCATCGTGGTGCAGGACGCGTTCGGGCTCGCGCGCCTCGCGATCCGTCAGCGCGATCCGGAGGAGCTGACCGTCCTGCCGCACGCGGGCCGCCTCGGGGAGACGCCGATGCTGGTCTCGCTGGCCGGCGGCGACGAGCGGCCGCATCCCATGGGGGTGGAGGACGGAGACCGCGTGGAGCTGCGCCGCTACGTGCCCGGGGATCCGGCGCGCTTCATCCACTGGAAGGTCTTCAGCCGCACCCGCCAGCTCGTGGTGCGCGTGCCCGAGCGCGCCCTCTCACCCTCGCGGCGCACCGTCGCCTACCAGGTGGCGGGGCCGGCGGACGACGCCTCGGCGGCGGCGGCGCGCGTGGCGGTGGAGGCGGGGGTCTTCGGTGCGGACTGGAGCTTCGGCGCCGACGGAACCGCGGGGGAGACGAAGCGGACCGACGAGGCGATCGAGCGGATCGTGCGGTCCGCCGACGCCCGCGCGCACGGCGGCAAGGGCCTCGAGGCGTTCCTCCGGCGCGCGGAGCAGGCGGGCCCCGCGTCGGCGGTGATCTTCGCGCCGCCCCGTCCCGGGCCCTGGCTGGACCACGTGGTCCGGGCGACCCGCGCCCGCGCCGCCCGCACGCGCTTCGTGGTCGCGACCGACGGCATCGACGTCGGCGCGAGGGCCCCGCTCTGGCGCCGCCTGCTGCTCGCGCAGCCCGCCCGCGAGGGCACGCCGGCCGACGAGCTGGACCAGGTGCTGCGCGCGCTCGCCACCTCGCGCGCCGAGGTGATCGTGCTCGACCGCAAGAGCGGCCGGCGCCTCGGCGACGCCCACCGGGCGGCGATGCGCAGGCTCGAGAAGAAGCAGGAGGCGGCGTGAGCGAGCCGACCGCGCCCGACGCAGGCGCCCGCCTGCCCGAGCCGTGGCTCTCCACGATCCTGCGCGTGATCGTGCACGGGGTCACCGCCGGGGTGATCGCGTGGCCGCTCACCGTCACCGAGGGCGTGCTCGCGGCGATCGCAGGTGGGGCGCTCGGCGCGCTGTCGGCGCGCTTCCTCGCGGCGAGCTCGATCCGTCTCCCGGCCATCTTGCTGCTCGGCCTGGCCGCGGGGATCGGCGTGGCGCTGCTGCACCTCTTCGCCGTTCAGCTCGGGCTCGTGCCCGACTCGCTCGGACCGGCGGGCGCGCTGCTCGTGGGCGACGCGATCGCGTTCGGCGGCGGCGCGATGGTGTACGGCGCGATGCTCCGCACCGTCAGCGGTCGCTACCCCGCCATGTCGATCCTGGAGGCGGGGACCGTCGCCTCCGCCTTCGCCGCGCTCCTCGTCGCGCACCGCAACGGCGCCATTCACCGCCCGTACGCGCTCGCCGATCAGCTCATCGCGCGCGGCGAGGATCCCACCCTGGCCATCCTCGCCATCGGGGCGCTCGGCGCGTTCGTGATCGTGCTCCTGCTCCTCAGCGAGCGCAGCCTCATCCGCTCCGCCTTCCACCTCGGCGTGGTCGGCGCGCTGCTCTTGATCATCTTCGGCACGACCACGATGACCGAGCTGCCCACGCCGCCCTCGAGCGGCGGCGCGCTCGGGCTCCAGGACGACGACCGCGAGCAGCGCGAGGACGGCCAGGGAGGTGGCGGCGAGGGCGGGCAAGGCAACCGGCGCTCGAGCGACGAGCTGGACTTCCGCGACCAGTACCCGAGCGGCGGCGGCGCGCCCGACGCGGTGGTGATCTTCCACGACGACTACTCGCCCCCCGGCGGCTACTACTACTTCCGGCAGAACGCCTTCAGCCAGTACAACGGCCGCAAGCTCGTCGCGGCCACGCTCGCGGGCATCGATGAAGACGTGCACAACGTGTTCCCTTCGGGCGGCGCCCGCGACGTGGCCTGGGCGCCCGACGCGGGCATGGACCGCACCACGGTCGAGACGACGGTGGCGATGCTGGCCGAGAACACCGCGCCCCTGGGCCTCGAGGCCCCCGAGCGCTTCGTCCCGGCCACCAACCCGAACCAGCAGCGCTTCCGTCGCGTGTACCGGGTGCACTCGGTCTCGCTGACCCAGGAATTCCTCGGGCTGCTCGACCGGCCGGCGGGCGATCCGACCTGGGACGACGACACGCGCGCGCACTACCTCGCCGCGCCCGACGACCCGCGCTACGCGGCGCTCGCGCAGCGCATCCTCGCCACCCTGCCGCCCGACCTCGCGGATCAGCCCGTGGCCAAGGCGATGGCGATCACGCAGTGGCTCGGCGAGCACGGGACGTACTCGCTCCAGAGCCGCCACGCGGGGGCCGAGGATCCGACGGCGAGCTTCCTCTTCGGCGACCTGACCGGCTACTGCGTGCACTTCGCGCACGCCGCGGTCTACCTGATGCGCGAGGCCGGGCTGCCGGCCCGCGTGGGCACGGGCTACGCGCTCCCGGAGGCGAACCGTCAAGGCGGCTCGGCGCTGCTGCTGCGCAACTCCGACCAGCACGCGTGGCCCGAGATCTACTTCGGCCCCGCGGCCGATCTGGAGGCGACGCGCACCCCCGAGGAGATCGCGCTCTACACCCTCGCCGACGCCTACGACGCGGACAGCCTGACGGAGCTCGACTGGGGCGTGCGCGCGGACGCGATGGCGGAGGTGCTGCGCACGGCCGAGGTCGAGCTGGCCACGCCCGTCCGGAGCCGCGACGCGTATCTGCTCGCGGTGATGGATCCGCGCACCGCGCTCGACGAGCTGGCCGAGCGCTCCGAGAAGTCCATCCCGGTCCTTCTCGAGCGGGCCGTGGCGCGGGTGCGCAGGCAGGCCGGGGTGCCGGAGCGCGCCGAGCCCTCGACCGCGGCGGGCTGGGTGGTGATGGACGTCTCGCCGCAGACCGTGCTCGACGGCGAGGGGCAGCCGCCGGACCCGCAGCTGCAGCGACTCCTCGGGGAGATGGCGCGCGGCTCTCAGCCGATCGACGAGGCCGTGCAGCCGCCGCGGCCCATGCGGGAGCTGGCGCGCGCCGTCGCGATGCCGGCGCTCTGGGTCGTGCTGGGGCTCCTCTTCGCGGTGGTGGCGCTGAGCTACGTCATGAAGGCGCTGCGTCGCTTCGGGCGGACCCCGCGACGCGTCTACCGGGCGGCGCTGGATCGGTTGAGCGAGGCGGGGCTCCGGCGGCGCTGGGGCGAGAGCCCGGAGGCGTTCGCGGCGCGCCTCGGTGAGCCGCTGCCCTCGCTGACGCGGCTGACCCACCGCCACCTCGCGGCCGCGTTCGGCGGGCAGCTCCCCGGGGACGCCGCGAGCCGCATGATCGAAGACGCGCGCGTGTTCCGCGTGGAGCTCGGCCGTGCCGTGCCCTGGTGGCGCCGCCTGATCGGGCTCATGAACCCCTTTTCCTGGATGCTGACGCGATAGGCTCCTGGATGCTGACGCGATAGGACGACGATGGAAGCGATGACGACGAGCGAGGCGCGGCCCGAGGCCGACAGCGAGGCTGACAGCGAGGCTGGCGCCGAGATGGGGACCGAGCAGGCGAGCGCGGTGGCCGAGCGGCTCGGGGCGCGCATGCGCGCGGCGGTGCACGGCCGGGACGACGTGATCGATCTCGTGCTCACCGCGCTGCTCGCGGACGGCCACGTGCTGCTCGAGGACTACCCGGGATCGGGCAAGACGACGCTGGCGCGCGCGCTCGGCGGCGCCATCGCGGCGGATGACGGCGACGCGCACATCGCGGCCTTCCGGCGCATCCAGTTCACCCCCGATCTCCTGCCGAGCGACATCACCGGCACCAACGTCTTCGACGTCGAGACGAGCCGCTTCGCCTTCCGCCACGGGCCGGTCTTCGCCCACGTCGTGCTCGCGGACGAGATCAACCGCACCAGCCCCAAGGTGCAGGCCGCGATGCTCGAGGCGATGGCCGAGAAGCAGGTCACGGTCGACAACGACACCCACCCGCTCGACGCGCTCTTCTTCGTCATCGCGACCCAGAACCCGCTCGACCTCGCGGGCACGTATCCGCTCCCCACGCCGCAGCTCGACCGGTTCCTGTTCAAGATCGAGATGAAGCACATCTCGCGCGAGGCGGAGCTCGACGTGCTGGCTCAGTACCCGACGCCGCACCTCGACGCGGCGGCGAAGCTGCCCGGCGTGACGCGGGCCCAGCTCCTCGGGGCGCGCGACGCCCTGCGCCACCGCGTGCACCTCGCGCCGATCTTCCGGGAGGTCCTCGTCGACCTGGCGCGGGCGCTGCGCGAGGACGAGCGCGTGCTCCAGGGCGCCTCGACCCGCTCGCTCGTCCTGATGATGCCCGCCCTCCAGGCGCACGCGCTGGTGAAGGGGCGCGACTTCGTCAGCCCCGGCGACCTCGAGGTGCTCGCGCCGCACGTGTTCCGCCACCGGCTCGAGTGCGCGCCCGGCGTCGACGACCCGGCCGACGTGATCCGCGACGCGCTCGGCCCGCAGATCGAGCGGCTGAGCAAGGAGTCGCTCCGGTAGCCATGCGGCGTCTCCGCCATCTCGTCGTCGTGACCCTCGCCGCCTCCCTCGTGGCGGTGGGGGCGGCCGCGCAGTTCGAGTCCTCGGGCGCGCCCGCGGGGCTCGGCGCCGAGCTCGACGAGGAGCGCGCGTGGGCGGAGGCGGAGGAGGGCCACCACATCAAGGCGCGCGAGCTGGCCGAGGCGGTGCTCGAGGCGCGGCCCGACTCGTTCGTCGGCCACTTCGTGCTCGGCTGGGTGCATCACTACGGGGAGGCGAACTTCGCGCGGGCCCTCTACCACCACGACCGCGCCTACGCGCTGTTCACGGCCGAGCACGGCCAGGAGCCGGTCCCGCCCGCCCCGTGGCGCTGGCACGCGCGCATGATGCGCGAGCTCGCGATGACCCACGGGGACCTCGAGCACTACGACGAGCAGCTCCGCTGGATGCTCCTCTACAGCGAGCTCTACGAGCCCGACTTCATCGCGGAGCGCGCCTGGCCGCTGATGAAGCTGCGCCGCTTCGACGACGCGCGCGAGGCCGCGAACCTGGGTCGGCTCAGCGGCGATCCGCGCCAGGAGGAGCTCGCGCTGAACGCCCTCTGCGCCATCGAGTTCGAGGCGGGCGACGACGAGGCGAGCTACCGCGCGTGCCGCGAGGCGATGGAGCTGCACGGCGCGAACCCGCAGCTCCAGGGGGCGGTCGACTTCACCAACTTCGCCGAGGCGGCCCGCAGCGTCTTCCGACTGGACGAGGCCGAGCGCGTGGGGCTGCTCGCCACCGAGGCGCGCGTCAGCTGGTACGGCAACCCGTGGGTCGAGCTCGGAGAGCTGTACGTGCGCGAGGGGCGCTTCGTCGAGGCGCTGCACGCGCTCAAGCAGGTCCCCGAATATCGCGAGCGTCGCCCCCCGCACGTGCGCGACGCGGATCGCAACGAGGGCCGGCGGGCGCTGACCTCGTTCTACCTGGTGGTCGGCGAGGCGAACGAGGCGATCGAGATCGCGCAGAAGGCGCTCGACGCGCCGGATCGCCGCGCGCACATCAGCCGGGACCCGCAGCAGGACCGCGCGATCGCCGCGCTCCTGCATCGCGCCGCCGTGCGCCTCCGGGCCGAGCGGAGGGCCGAAGACAACCTGGGCGAGCCCTGGTACACGCGGCTCTGGGGGTTCTTCGAGAACCTCGCCGACCGCGCGCGCGCCGCGCTCAGCGGGCGCGTCGCGGCGCGCAACCTCGCCGACGACGAGCGGCTGGTCGGCACCTTCCTCATCGGCACGCACCGGAGCGCGGTCATGCCGCCGTGGCTCGCGGGCGAGCTGGTCGACGTGCTCGGCGCCGGCGTGGTCGACGCCGCCGTACAGAGGGCGCGACGACGCGACGACCGCGCCGGCTCGGACGCCTACTACGACGCCTTCGCGGCGGAGGCGGCGCTCGCGCAGGGCGACACCGCGGAGGCCGACCGGCTCGCGGCCCAGGCGCTCGCCGCCCTCAACCCCGCCGAGGCGATGCTGCGCGCGCGGACCCTCGCCGTGCGCGCGGAGGCGGCGCGCCGGGACGACGACGTGCCGCGCGCGACCCGGGCCTACGGCGAGGCGTTCCAGGTCGACCCCGGCGTCTTCCGCCGCATGGGGTTCGAGGTGCCGGTCCGCTACGACGTCCGAGGGGACGGCTTCGCCGAGGACCTCGCGGATCTCGTCTCGGGCAGCCCGCGCTTCACCACCGCCGACTGGGGCATGCGCGTGGAGGTCCGCGGAGACCGCTCGCGCGCCCGGATCTGCCTCCGAGACGGCGGCGGCGCGGAGCTCGGCTGCGCGGAGGCCGACGCGTCGGCGGAGGGCGAGGACGCGGACGAGCTCGCGGCGCGCCTGGTGCGGGACTTTCACCAGCAGGCCTTCGCGCCGCGGGTGGATCTCAGCCAGTCCGACGTCAGCTCGCTCGACGGCAGCAACCGGGTCAGCCGCGACCCGCTCCGCACGATGTTCGGGCACGAGCCGCCTCCCCGCGACGAATGATCTGAATAGAGCTCGCGCCGCTCGCGTCCGGCGCCGGGGAGCCTGCATCCGGGGCATTTGTCACCGGATGAGCCGCCGATCGGCTACTCTGGCTCTCGAAAATTACCGGGGAGGTCTCATGAGGGAGCTTGGAATGCGTGCGGCGCTGGTCGCCGCGTCGGTCTTCGCAGCTTGGTCGATGGGGGTCGCGGACGCCGAGGCCCAGTACTGCCAGAGCAACGTGGAGTGTGGCGACGGTTACGCCTGCCAGGGCGGCACGTGCGTGCAGGTCGGCGCGCAGGTTCAGGTCCAGGTCCAGGGCGGCCAGGGCGGCGCGCAGGTGCAGGGCGGCGCGCAGGTTCAGGGGCAGGGCCAGTACCAGCAGCAGCCGCCGCCTCCGCCCCCGCAGGGTGGGTACGCGCAGCCGCAGCCCTACGCGCAGCCGCAGCCCATGTACCAGCAGCAGCGCCCGACGCAGACCGTGACGCGCCCGATCTGGGGGCTCATCGGGCCGGGCATCGGCCTGCTCGCCGGCGGCTACGTGGCCAACATCTTCGTCAGCCTCATCGGCGGCCTGGCCATCGGGCTCGACGACACCGTGGGCGGCACCACGACGTACTCGGGGAGCGACTTCTTCTACTACGGCCTCATCCCGGTCATCGGCCCCATCGCGCAGATGGTGGTGGTCCAGGCGGACGAGGGCTGGATGCCCTGGCTCATCCTCGACTCGATCCTGCAGGTGGGCGGCCTGACGATGATCATCATCGGCGCGAGCATCCAGCAGGAGGTTCAGGTCTACGCGGACCTGGGAGACGGCGTGGACCTCGCGGTGACGCCGACCTTCTCGCACCAGGGCGGCGGCCTCACGGCGACCCTCCGCTACTGAAGCCCGCTCAGAAAGGATTGCCGGGGACGGGCCGCGCGTCTGCGACGCGTCGGTCCGCGTCCGCGGCAGGGCGGTACGGGCTGGCCGGCACCGTCACCGCGGGCGCCGCGGGCGCCGAGTACGGGCTCTCGGGAACCTCCACGCGTCGCGGCGAGCCCAGGCGCGCGGCCGCACCGCGCGTCGAGGCGCGCGGCGCCCGTGCCCGGCCTTCGCCGAGCCGCGGGTTTCGCTCGAGCGCACGATCGATCGCGGCGTGGACCTCGGTGAGGCTCACGCCCTCGTCGGCGGGCGCGGGGTCGCGACGCGACGTGCTCGCGCGGCGACGGCGCGACGCGCGGTAGCTGCGCGCGCTCCGATCCGCGTCCTCCGCGTCGGTGAGCGCGTCTTCGTCCCCCGACGACATCGCGTCGTCGACCGGCTCGGACTCGAGCGTCGGCGCCGGGGCGCGGCGAGGCGTCCAGACCGGCGGCGGGCGGAGGTTCGCGACGGCGATCTCGGCCGCGGTGGGCGCGCGCTGCGAAGCGACGTCGTCGAGCGCGTCCGCGTCCGTCTCGAACGGGGCGCGCGCCTCCTCGAACGGAGCCGACGCGTCGACGTCCGCCCACGCGAAGGTCAGCAGCGCGACGGCCGCGGCGGCGGCGGCGGCGAGCCCGGTCCGCGCCCAGCCCGGCGTGCCCGAGGTCCGCGCGCGACGCCGCGGCGCCCCGGCGTCCTCGCGCCGTGTCCCGCGCGGCGCGGCGCGCTCCTCGGGGATCCCCTCCGTCACGATGCCCTCCAGGGCCTGACGCAGCGCGGTGGCGGAGCGTGGGCGCGCGTCGGGCTCCTTCTCGAGGGTCTTCAGGATCAGCGCGTCGAGCGCGGGAGAGACGTCGCTCCGCTCGTCGCGGAGGCTGCGCACCGGCTCGCGCGTGACGGCGAGCGCGACCACGTGCGGGCTCGTGCCGGGGCGCTCGAAGGGCGAGTAGCCGATGAGCATCTCGTGCAGCACGGTGCCGATCGCGAAGACGTCCGAGCGCGGATCGAGGGGAAGCCCGCGCGCCTGCTCGGGCGACATGTGCTCCGGCGTGCCGACCGTCTGCCCGTCCAGGGTCAGCCGCGGGTTCTGCTCGCGCTCGCGCGGCGTGCACACACCGAAGTCGCAGAGCTTGAGCACGCGCCGCCCGTCGCTCTCCTCGTGCAGCACGAGGTTGCAGGGCTTGACGTCGCGGTGCACCCAGCCGGCCTCGTGTGTGGCCTCGAGCGCCGCGGCGAGCTGCGCGCCGAGGTCGAGCGTCTCCTCGACCGAGAGCCGGCCGCGGCCCTGGATGTGCTCGGCGAGCGTCTCGCCGCGCAGCCGCTCCATCACCACGTACGGCGTCCCGTCCTCGAGCGTGCCCACGTCGTGCACCTGCGGGACGTGTCGCGAGTGGATGGAGGCCAGCGCGCGGGTCTCCCGATCGAAGCGCCCCTGGATCTTCGCCACCATCACGCGGCGCAAGACCTTGATGGCGACGACGTGCCCGAGCGCCTCGTGCTGGGCCTCGTAGACGTGCGCGGTGGCGCCGTTTCCGATGCGCTCTCGCAGGACGTATTTGCCGATGCGGGCACCGGGCTCGAGGGACGCGTGGGAGCTCATGCCCTCCACGAACCGCAACCATCGTGCCGGCTTCCTTCAGGCCGCCGAACCATGCACCCCGAGGCGCAGCGATTGCGCGCCGTGGCGCATCGCCACGCGCACTCCGGGCCGCGCACGCCTCAGAAGTGCCAGGGGAACTTGGTGAAGTCCTTGTCGCGCTTCTCCAGGAAGGCGTCGCGCCCCTCCTGGGCCTCGTCGGTGGCGTAGCCGAGGCGCGTGGCCTCGCCGGCGAAGATCTGCTGCCCGACCAGCCCGTCGTCGATCATGTTCATCGCGAACTTGAGCATCCGGATGGCGGTCGGGCTCTTGGTCACGATCTCCTTCGCCCAGTCGAGGGCGAACGACTCCAGCTCGGCGTGGGGCACGACGGCGTTGACCATGCCCATGTCGGCCGCCTGCTGCGCCGTGTAGTTCCCGCCGACGAAGAAGATCTCGCGCGCCTTCTTCTGGCCCACCATGCGCGCGAGGTAGGCGCTCCCGTAGCCCGCGTCGTAGCTCGCGACGTCGGCGTCGGTCTGCTTGAACACCGCGTGCTCCTCGCTCGCGATCGTCAGGTCGCAGACCACGTGCAGGCTGTGACCGCCGCCGACCGCCCAGCCCGGCGCCACGCACATGACGACCTTGGGCATGAAGCGGATGAGGCGCTGGACCTCGAGGATGTGCAGCCGGCCGAGCCGCGCGGGATCGACGCCGCCCGCGCCCTCGTACTTGTAGCCGTCCTTGCCGCGGATGCGCTGGTCGCCGCCCGAGCAGAACGCCCAGCCGCCGTCCTTCGGCGAGGGGCCGTTGCCCGTGAGGATCACGCAGCCGACGTCGCTCCACATGCGCGCGTGGTCGAGCGCGCGGTACAGCTCGTCCACCGTGTGCGGGCGGAACGCGTTGCGCACCTCGGGCCGATCGAAGGCGATGCGGACGCAGCCGAGGTCCTTCGCGCGGTGGTAGGTGATGTCGGTGAAGTCGAGGCCCTCGACCTCGGTCCAGCGCGCGGGGTCGAAGATGTCCGAGACCTTGCGAGTGTCGCCCATGGCGCGGTCATAGATCGGTTCGCGGCGCCGTGCAGCCTGGGGTAGACCATGGCCCATGAGCGAAGACCGCGTCCTGGTGAAGCGCGACGGCCCCGTCGCCCACGTCTCCCTCAACCGCCCCGAGAAGCGCAACGGGCTCGACCTCGCGATGTTCGAGGGCATCATCGAGGCGGGCAAGGCGCTGAAGGCCGACCCCAGCGTCCGCGCGGTGGTGCTCTCGGGCGAGGGCCCGGCCTTCTGCGCGGGGCTCGACTTCCAGGCGTTCATGGCGTCGGGCGACGTGGGCAAGAAGCTCCTCGAGCGGCCCGACGACAGCCCGGCCAACCTCGCGCAGCGGGTCGGCTGGATCTGGCAGGAGGTGCCCGTCCCGGTCATCGCGGCGCTCCACGGCTTCGTCTTCGGCGGCGGCCTGCAGATCGCGCTCGGGGCGGACGTGCGCTACGTGCACCCCGAGACGCAGCTCAGCGTGATGGAGATCCGCTGGGGCCTCATCCCGGACATGGGCATCACCAAGACCCTGCCCGGGCTCGTGCGCCCCGACGTGGCGCGCGAGCTGACGTTCACGGGCCGCCGTGTCTCCGGGGAAGAGGCAGTGCAGCTCGGCCTCGCCACGCGGCTGAGCGCCGAGCCGCTGAAGGACGCGCTCGAGACGGCCCACGCCATCGCGGCGAACAGCCCGCACGCCATCCGCAACGGCAAGCGGCTCTGGCAGGAGGCGCCCTCGATGTCCGTGGCGGACGCGTTCCTGCGCGAGACCGAGCTGCAGCTCGAGCTGCTCGGCAGCAAGAACCAGATGGAGGCGGTCACGGCCGGCTTCGCCAAGCGCCCGCCGTCGTTCGAGGACCCCGACTGAGCTACTCGTGGGCCAGGAGATCGAGCTGCGACTGCACGCCGGCGCGGATCAGCTCGTCGAACGCCGCGACCTGCGCCGCTGACACCGGGCCCTCGCCCGTCACGCCGACCTGGGCCGGGTACACGGGCGGGGCGAAGCGATAGCGCAGCTTGGCGGGCGTCGGGATGTGGGGCAGCGGGCCGAAGGCGAGCCCCCAGGGCAGCGACAGGTGCACGGGCCAGATGTGCGCGCGGGCGATCTGCGGCAGCCGCAGCGCCTCGGCGAAGCGGCGCCCGTCGGAGAGCACCATCAGCGTCTCGTGCGCGCCCGCGTTGGCCACCGGGATCACGGGCACGTTCGCCTCGAGCGCGAGCCGGGCGTAGCCCGTGCGCCCCGCGAACTGCACGTGATAGCGGTCCTTGTACGGCCGCCAGACGTCGAGGTCGCCGCCCGGCATGACGAGCAGGTCCTGCTTCCACTGGGTCAGCACCCGGCTCGCCACCTTGCGGTCGCCGCGGACCACGCCTCGCGACGAGAAGAACTCGCCGGTGACGGAGTTGCTGAAGAGCATCTCGTGGGCCGCGGGGTGGATGGGGCGCACGGTGCCGAAGTGCGTGTACCAGGCCCAGAGGAGGCCCCAGCTGTCGAGGAAGAGGGTGCCGCCGCTGTGGTTGCTGACCACCATGGCGGGGGCCTCGGGCACGTGGTGCCAGCCGGCCACCTCGACCCGGAAGTAGCGGCGGCGAGGGCCGAAGACCGCGCCGAGCCAGCGACGCAGGCCCTCGACCCGGACCGGGTCGTAGTCCGAGACGTGCGCGCCCCACTCGTGTCCGTCGGGCTGCAGCCAGCGGAGCAGCCAGGCCTTCTGGCGCTTGCCGCGCCGAGGCGGATCGGGGGCCTGGACCCGGCTGCGAGGAGGCGCGGCTTGGTTGGAATCCGTCTCTTCCGCCACGGCGCTGCTTCCCTCCCGCATGTGTATGCGATCTAAGACCAGACCCCAGGGAAGCAACGTGAGTTTGGTGGTGAGGCACCCGATGGTGCTTAATGGTGGGGACGTGAGTAACGAGGTGGAGACGTTCGACGCGTTCGTGGCGCGCCAGCGCAGCGAGCGCGCGGCGTCCCGACCGGACGGCGACGGCACGCGGCGCACGCCGGTCCTGCATCACCTGCCTCGGCTCGCCGACCGGCTGATCCTCGGCGGCCTGCGCTTCCGCGGGTACACGAGCCGTCGGCTGCCCACGTCGGTCGGCATGCTCCACGCGCTCGAGGCGAAGGGCGGCGGCGAGCTGCCCCCCGTGCTCGTCCTGCACGGCCTCAGCGCGGCCGGGCAGTACTACGAGAGCGTGCTCCGTCGGGTCCGCCCGCACGTGCGCAGGGTGATCGCGCCCGACATGCCGGGGCACGGCTACAGCGAGCTGCCGCCCTCGGGGCTGAACCACGACACGCTCGGGATCGGCCTGCGCGAGGGGCTCGACCAGATCCTCGACGAGCCCGTGGTCGTCTTCGGCAACTCCCTCGGGGGCGCGGCCGCGGTGCGCTACGCGGTCGAGCGGCCCGAGCGCGTGCTGGGCCTGTTCCTGGCCGCGCCGGGCGGGGCGCCGATGGGGGCGGAGGACCTGGTCGACTTCGTCGACGACTTCATGCTCTCCAACCACGGCAAGGCGCTCGACTTCGTCGACCGGCTCTTCCACCGCCCGCACCCCATGCGGCACGTGCTCGCGTGGGGCGTGCGGCAGCAGTTCGGGCGCACGGGCATCGAAGATCTCCTCCGCAGCCTCTCGCCCGAGACGCTGCTCAAGCCGGAGGAGCTCGAGCAGCTGAAGATGCCGGTGTTCGTGGTGTGGGGGGAGGCGGACCGCATCCTGCGGCCCGAGCACCGCAAGTTCTTCGAGGACCACCTGCCCCCCCACGCCGAGGTGCACCGCATCGAGGAGTACGGGCACGCGCCGCACATGAGCCACCCCGACTGCCTCACGCAGCGCCTGATCGAGTTCACGCGCGCGGTCGCCAATCAGCGGTAGCACATGAGGTAGCGGCTCCCGGGCCGGCAGGTGTAGCCGGAGGGGCAGAAGAGGAACTCGGGGGTGCCACCCGGGCGGCAGCGCACGAAGCTCGTGTGGGTGCGGCGGCAGGTGTAGTCCGTGAAGCCCTCATAGATGCCGCACGAGTCATAGCGGCACTGCGGGGTGTCGAGGGCCACGTCCCCGGCGCAGCTCGCGGCGCGACCGTGACCGTCCACCGAGACGCAGGTGTCGGTGGCGCCGCACCAGCCGCAGCCGCTCGTGGCCGCGCACGGGGCGCAGCTCGGCTGGGCGGCGCAGGGGTCTTCCGGCAGGGGCTCGGGCTCGGGCTCGGGCTCGGGCTCGGGCTCGGGCTCGGGCTCGGGCTCGGGATCAGGCGTCGGGGGCGGATCGGTGCGGTCGAAGGCGCTCCATTCACGGACCTGCGCCTCGAGGCGGCCGAAGTTCGGCGGCACCATGCCGTAGATGTCGGTACCGTAGCGGTCGAGGTAGTAGCCGCTGTTGATGCGGAGCACGCGCCCGTCGTCGGTCATCACGGGCCCGCCCGAGTCGCCGGGGCAGAGGTTGCTCGTGCGCTCGCCTTGCCGGAAGTCGAACGCGCGCTTGCGCCAGTCGCTGCGGCGGCCGCGCGTGGTGCAGCCGAAGCCGAAGATGGTCAGGCCCGCCCCGCTCGGGGGCTCCACGTCGGCGAGCCCGGCGGGGGTCGCGAGCGCGTCGGGCACGGGCTCTCCGAGCTGCATCAGGGCCACGTCGTCCCGGCCGAGCTGCCGGCTGTAGCTCCGGTAGCGCACGATCGGGAACGAGCGCTGCCCGCCGCTCGCGGGCAAGATGGTGAACCGCCCGTAGCTCCCGCGCCGGGTCGCGCTGCGGTAGCCGAGGCAGTGCGCGGCCGTGATGATCACGTCGGGCGCCACCAGCGTGGCCGTGCAGCCCGAGATGTAGCCCACCTCCGGCCGCGCGGACGTGATCGTGCCGCCGACGATCTCGTCGCTGCGCTCGCCCAGGAGGGGCTCGGGCGCCTCGGGTGGGAGCGCGTCCATCGTCGTGTCCGCCGCGCAGCCGAGCGCGAGCAGGCCGCCCATCAACCAGACTCGTCGCATCCATGTTCGTCGCATGCATGTTCGTCGCATCGTCTTCTCCTCCACCCCTGTGTCTTCGGGCACCCCTGTGTTTTCAGGGCTCGGAGGGCCTGCGACCATCGATGTTTTCTCAACGACTGTTGCGTGCTGCGAAATGTGACCGCGCAGGTGACGGAGGAGCGCGCGGCGCTCCCGCTCCCGCGGGCGAGGCCGGGAGAGTGTCGCCCCTCAGGTGACGGAATCGGCGACGGCGCGCGCTTCGATTTCGTAGGGGATCGCGAGGTAGGCGCGCTCGTCGCTCCAGCCGCGGGCGCGCGCGGCGAGGTACGAGGCCGCGTAGCGGGCGTAGAAGGTGGCCGTGCCCTCGCGGAGGATCTGGGTCACGTGCGTCACCTCGTGCGCGATCAACCGCAGGGGCACCCGGCCGTCGGGCCCCACCCGGCGCACGAAGCAGCGGCGGCCCAGCGCGATGCCGTCGGCCCGGGAGGCGAGCGCGACGTGGGCCACGAGCGAGGTCGGCCCGCGGACCTCGCTCCAGCGGGGCTGACGCACGACGAGCCGCGCCTCCTCGACCGCGCGGCGACACACGTCTGGCCCCGCGACGCGGCAGCGCAGCAGCGCGTCGAGCACGCGAGCGCCCTCTCGGGGCTCGAGCCGCCGCTCGGACGCATCGCTCACGCTGGTCTCCACCGCTTGCTCCCGCCCCCACGTAATGCCACACCCCCGTCCTCTCTAGAGCGCATCTCAAAACCCCTCCCGTCGCCTGGCCGGCGGGACGGGCCCATCCGCGGCCGGTCGCTCCTCGAAAATACTCCGGCATTTCCTCGTCGCGCCCAACCACGGCTGGGACCCGTCGCGCTCGGCCATGCTCGGTCCGGCGTTCTGAGATGCGCTCTACTACGCCCGCTCCCCCCCGAATCGATGTCCAAAGAGCACCTCAGGCGACGCACGTTCGCCATCATCAGCCACCCCGACGCGGGCAAGACGACCCTCACCGAGAAGCTCCTTCTCTACGGTGGGGCGATCCACAGCGCGGGGGCGGTCAAGGCGCGGCGCTCGCAGCGCTCGGCGACGAGCGACTGGATGGAGCTCGAGAAGAAGCGCGGCATCAGCGTGACCTCGTCGGTCCTGCAGTTCGACTTCGGCGGTATCCGCTACAACCTCCTCGACACCCCGGGCCACCAGGACTTCTCCGAGGACACCTACCGCACGCTCACCGCGGCCGACTGCGCGATCATGCTGATCGACGCGGCGAAGGGCGTGGAGGAGCAGACGAAGAAGCTCTTCCACGTGTGCCGCATGCGAGGCACGCCCATCGTCACGTTCGTGAACAAGCTCGACCGGCCCGCGCGCGATCCCTTCGAGCTGATGAGCGAGGTCGAGGACGTGCTCGGCCTGCAGACCGTGCCGATCACCTGGCCCGTGGGGAGCGGCGAGCTGTTCCGCGGCGTCTACGACATGCAGGGCAAGCGCGTGCTGACCTTCGAGCGCACCGCGAAGAACGCGCGCAAGGCGCCCGTGAAGGTGGGCGGCATCGAGGACCCGAAGCTCGGCGAGATCCTCGGCGAGGAGAACGCGGAGGAGCTGCACGGCGCGGTGGAGCTGCTCGAGGGCGCGGGCGACGACTACGACCAGGCGCGCTTCCTCGCGGGCGAGATCAGCCCGGTCTTCTTCGGCTCCGCGCTGACCAACTTCGGGGTCGAGCCCTTCCTCGAGGACTTCGCGGACATGTGCCCGCCGCCCGGGCCGCGCGAGACGAGCGCGGGCACGATCTCGCCCTCGGACGATCAGTTCAGCGCCTTCGTGTTCAAGGTGCAGGCGAACATGGACCCCTCGCACCGCGACCGCATCGCGTTCATGCGAATCGTCAGCGGCAAGTTCGAGAGCGGCATGCGCGTGCACCACTTCCGCATGGGCAAGAAGATCCGGCTCGCGCGCGCCGAGCAGCTCTTCGCCGACGAGCGCCAGACGGTGCACGAGGCGTGGGCGGGCGACGTGGTCGGCCTCCACGATCCCGGCCTCTTCCGGATCGGCGACACGCTCGCCTCCGACACCCCGCTCACCTTCGACGCGGTGCCGCGCTTCAGCCCCGAGCACTTCGCGCGGCTCGAGCTGGTCGATCCGCTCAAGCGCAAGCAGCTCCAGAAGGGCCTCGCGCAGCTCTCCGAGGAGGGCACCGTGCAGCTCTTCTTCGAGCCCGGGCGCGAGAAGGACCCGATCTGCGGCGTGGTCGGTCAGCTCCAGTTCGACGTGCTCGCCTACCGGCTCGAGCACGAGTACGGCGCGGAGGTCCGCCTCGACCGCCTCGGCTACTCCTTCGCCCGCTGGGTGCTGGAGGCCGAGACGCCCGACGCGCTCAAGGCCGCCCGCGTGCCGCTGGCCGTGACCGACGTCGACGGCCTGCCCGTCGCGCTGGTCCGCGACCAGTGGGAGCTGGGGCGCCTGCAGCGCGACAACGAGAAGTGGGAGTTCCGGGAGACGGCGCCGATCCGTCAGGGCGAGGCCTGATCACGCCGCGACGTCGTGCGCTCTGCGTTTGGCTTCGTCGTAGATCTCGCCCAGCCGCTGCTGGGCGCTCGCGCCGAAGAGGAAGTGCGCGGCGGGGAAGAGCCGCTCCTGCTCCCATCGGAAGTGGTGCTCGAGCGTCTGCGCGAGCTCCTGCAGGCAGATGTCGCGGTCGGGCGTGTCGGGCGTCATCGCGACCAGGTCGCTCACCATCACCTCGAGCGTCCGGTGCATCTCGGAGGCCTCCGTGCCGAGCTCGCGGCCGCGCTCGTGGGAGAGCAGGGCCGTGTAGATGGAGCTGCGCTCGGCGTCGTCGTGAATACGGAGCGCGCGCGTGAGGCGGCCGAGGGTGGCGACCTTGCCGGCCGGGTCGATGGCCTCGGTCGCCTCGCGGATCGCGCGTCGCAGGGCCTCGTGGTCGCGCCGGATCTTCTCGAAGATGGTGGTCATGGCACCCGGTGTTTCAAGGGGTGTACCGGTGCCCCGGGCGGGGACGTCCGGGGCGCCCGGGCCCGTTCTCGCGGGAAGTGACCCGTGTCGAAGCGCCACGATGTGACGGTCTCGTTGTCGGGCGAACCCCTCTGGGTGCGGCGGCGTCGGGGCGTTCATCCTGGAAGAGTGGCGCGATGTGGGTGCCAGCGAGGTCTGTGTGCCCACCCCTGTCGAGAAGCCGAGAGATCCCCTGCGAGAGACCGAGCCCGAGCTGGCCGTGCCGCTGGCGCGCACCGACTCGAGCGCGGAGGCGCGCGCCGTGTTCGCGCCGCTCTGCGCCGAGCACGACCTCAAACGATGTCTGCTGCGGGCGTTCTCCCTCGCGGAGGCGTCGACGCAGCACCAGCCCGGGGTGCGTCAGCGCGCGCTCGGCCAGCTGCAACGCTTCGTGCGGATTCACGACCGGGCCGAGCACACGACCGTGTACGCCGCGCTGCTCGCCCAGCCTCGCACGCGCCGGCTCGCGCAGGTCGCCATCGAGGAGCACCACGCGCTCGACGCGGCGCTCAGCGACCTGGCCGAGGCGGTCGCGGCGGGCGCAGCGCAGGAGATCGGAGAGCGCATGGGCCGCTACCGGGATCTGCTCACCGTGCACCTGCTCCGCGAGGAGAACGAGCTGTTCCCCCTCGCGTATCAGGTGCTCGGGTCGGAGCGGTGCCTGCGCATGGTGCGGCGCTTCCGCGACGTGCGGCAGGCCGCGCAGCGCCTCGAGGAGTGAGCGGCTACGGGGTGCAGACGCCCGCGGTGCAGCTCCCGGTCTGGCAGCGGTTCTCGACGCCGGCCGGGTCGCAGGCCTCGCCGGTGCCGAGCACGGGGCGGAGCGTGGCGACGATCTCGTGCGGCGCCTCGCCCTCGTCCATCACGCCGAGCTGCTCGACGACCAGCGCGAAGGTGCCCGCGCCGATCTCCGTCACCTCGATGGTGCTGCGCACGTTTCCGTCGCTGATGTCGTTGTTGCAGGCGAGCTCGCTGCCGGAGTCGAAGCAGTTGGCGCGCATGTAGAGGATCGTGTCCGTCTCGCCCGTGCCCGCCGCGTCGGTGGTGACGGTCAGGTCCCAGAGCCCGTCCGGGATGGTCATCAGGTAGACCTTCTCGATGCCGATGCTGTCCTCGAGCGGGACGCACTCGAGGGTGGGGCGGAGCACGCCGCGGCCCGAGCCGGTGCTGCCCGTGAGCGTCTGCGTGACGGTCATGTTGCCCATCGGCTCGAAGTACGGGAACTCGGTCGCGAGGCCGCAGACGTTGTTCGCGTCGGGGGTCGGCGCGCAGCGGCCGTCGGTGCACATCATCTCGCGGCGACAGACCATCTCGCCGCCGCACTCGGCGTTCCACCCGACGAGGGTCGCCTCGGCGGGCACGACGTCGATGGGATCGCTGAGGAGGTAGCCCTGGTCGTACGCCCGGAACGCGACGCGGTCGACGCCGTTGGCGCGGATGAAGGGCGCGAGGTTGACCGCGGTCTCCCGGACGAGCGCGAAGCCGTTGTAGTCCGGGTCCTCGATCGCCGGGTCGAAGCGGAAGATCGCCACGTCGCGGTCCACCGACGCGGGGCTGCCGTCGTCGGTGATGTCGAGCAGCTCGCCGCCGACGTAGAAGTTCATCGCGATGCCCGTCACGTTGCCGTCGGGGTCCGCGCCGGTCGCGAAGATGTGGGCCTCGTCCTCGGCGAGGTAGAGCTCACCGGTCGCGATGGTGGGGGCCTGGTTGGGCTCCACCGAGATGTCGATCCGCATCATGCCGCGGTCCATGAGGCGCGACATCATCGGGGGCTCGGCGACGCCGCCCACGATGGCCCAGACGGTGCTGCCGCCCTCGACCGTGATCGAGCCGCGCGAGCGCACCTCGAGGCGTGACTCCGCGTCGAAGCAGCGCGGCGGCATGATCGAGCCGTCCGGCGCGTCGCAGCCCTCGGTGCGGAAGAGGATGAACGTGTTGAAGAGCGGGTTCGTCTCCGCGTTCACCACGTCGACCGTCAGCCTCATGAGGCCCTCGCCCGGCACCGCGATCTCGAGGATCTGCTGCGGCGTCATCGTCGTCGCCATCGGGTTGCCGCACGGGATCGGCACGCCGAAGGGCTCGATGGTGATGGGCGTGCCCACCGTCTCGGGCGCGGTGGTGATCTTCGAGGTGTCGACGCGCACGCCGATGGTGCGGCTGGTGTCGGCCTCGATCTGCATCGCCGCGCCGCACGCCGTGCTCGGGCCGGCGTCGGGCTCTTCGCCCGCGTCCTCGATCGGGCCTGCGTCGCCGGGGCCGGCGTCGTCGGGCGTGGTCATCCCGCCGTCACAGCCGGCGAGCGCGAGGAGGCAGAGGAGGGTGAGGCCGGTGAACGGCGAGAGGCGATGAAGCATGGAAAGTTCTCTTGGTAGGGGCTCGGAAGAATCAGGGGCACATGCCGGCGCTGCAGCGCCCGACGCGGCAGCGGTTGGCCTCGCCGGCGTCGTCGCAGGCCATGCCGGCCTCGAGCACCGGGCGAAGCGTGACCTGGAGCTCGAACGGCAGCGAGCCGCTCGCGAGGCCGCCGAAGCGCTCGACGAAGATCGAGTAGGTGCCGCCCGCCAGGTTGAAGGCCTCGATCTCGCTCTGGAGCAGGCGCGGCTCGAGGTCGTCGTTGCAGCCGACCTCGGTGCCGGAGTCCTCGCAGACCTCACGCACGTACACGATGGTGTCGGTGTCGCCCGTGCCGGGCAGGTCCGTGGTGAGCAGGAGATCGAAGGTGCCGTCCGGGATGGTCAGCGTGTAGATGGTCTCGTCACCGACGGAGCCCATGTCGGAGGTGCAGCTGCCGATCGGGGCGAAGTCGCCGCGGCCCGCGCCGATGGTCCCGCGGACCGTCTCGCTCGCCGCCGTGTCGGCCGTGACCGCGATGTCGGGGAACGCCGTCGCCATGCCGCACGCGCGGGTCGCGCCGGGCGTGCCCTCGCAGATGGCGTCGACGCAGCGCATCTCGGCGCGGCAGATCTGCTCGCCGCCACACGCCTCGCCGAAGCCGACCTCCTCGGCCTCCCCCACGTCGACCATCAGCATGTCGCTGATCGCCCAGCCGCCGTCGTACACCCGGAAGCCGACGCGCGGGATCATGACGCCGCGGACGAAGCCCGCGAGGTTGACCTGCGTGCCGAGCACGATGCCCTGGCCGGTGTAGTCGACCTCCATCGGCGCGGGGTCGAAGGGGATGACGAAGGCGTCGCCCTCGAGGGTGGCCTCGCCGTCGCCGTAGATGTCGATCAGCGCGCCGGCCGCGTCGTAGAAGTTGACCACCACGCCGCGCGGGTCGCCCTCGGGGTCGCTGCCGGTCGCCGTGACGATCACGTCGTCGGCCGCGAGGAGCAGGGCGCCGTCGGTGACGGTCGGCCGCTGGTTGGGGGTCACGGTGACGTCGACCCGCACGGGGCCCTCGTCGACCTGCATCGTCTCGGCGGGCGGCTCGCTGAAGCCGGTCACGATCACGTAGACGGTGCTCCCGCCCTCGACCGTGACGGCGCCGCGGGCGCGCACCTCGTCGGCGCTCTGGTCGTTGAAGCAGCTGGGCGGGAAGGTGCTCGTCGGCACGGTCTCGCAGCTGGTGCGGAACTGGAGGACCGTGTTGAAGCTGAAGTCGGTCTCCGGGAACGCGGTGTCGACCTCGACCTGCATCGGGCCCGAGCCCGGCACGACGATCTCGAGCACCTCCTGCGGGGCCCAGCGGAGCTCCGGGTCGGTGTTGCCGCACGCGACGCCGAGGTCGCGCGGGCGGGTCGCGGTCATCGAGGTGTCGAACATCACCGACTCGGTCGCGCCCATGGTGGGCTCGACGCGCGTGATGTCGGTGCAGCTGAGCGGCGGTCCCGCGTCGAAGCCGGAGTCGGGCGGGCCCGCGTCGAGCATGTCGCCCGCGTCGGGATCCATCGGGGGCGTGCCGTCGTCACAGCCCACCACGGTGAGGGCCACGAGGGCGATCGAGGCGAGCAGGGAAGGGGAAGCAAAGAAGGGTCGCGTCATGGTCGCTCCTCGGAGGCCGTCTGGCCGGCAGACTCAGATAGCACATTGACTAAGGGCCCGCTTCGACCAACCCTCCTGCGACCCGCCAGGGCGATGGGACTATCGATGCGACTCTTTTTCTCGGTCTCCGCGACCGCTTGCCTTCTCCTCTCCGCTCCCCTCTCGGGCTGCGACGGCGCCCCTCCCGATGAGGACGCCGGCGTCGAGATGGACGCCGGCCCGCCCCTCGAGCCGAGCACCCTCTTCGGCGGCTGCCGCGAGGACTGGCAGTGCCCCGGCGAGGGCGCCATCTGCCGCACTCCGGCCGACGGCTGGCCCGATGGATACTGCACCGTGCCTTGCGAGGATCGCACGCCCTGCGACGTCGACGGCGTCTACCACCACTGCGCCACGCGCCAGGGTGAGGAGCAGTCCTACTGCGAGCGCCGCTGCCTCAACGGCATCGACTGCCGCCGCGACGGCTACAGCTGCGCGGGCGAGCTGCCCCCGAGCGGCGGGGTCTGCGTGGCCGCGTGCTCGGACGACTCCCAGTGCGGCGGGCTGGTCTGCGACCGCTACACCGGCCAGTGCACCGACACGCCCGCCGAGGGCGCGGTGACGGGCGAGGGCTGCGACGACGCCGACGCGTGCCGGAGCGGCGAGTGCGTGCCCGAGGTCAACGAGATGGACGTGCCGACCGGCTGGGTCGGCGGCTACTGCGTGGCCAACTGCGTGCTGCCGCGCGGCTTCAATAACAACACCTTCTACGGCGGCGACGAGCTGCCGAGCGGCACCTGTCAGGGCGACGCCATCTGCATCCCGTCCGGCAACGGACAGTCGATGGGCGACCTCGGCCGCTGCTACGGCTCCTGCACCGCCGACACGGACTGCCGCGGCGGCTACACCTGCCTGAAGGACTTCCAGCTCGCCAGCGGGGGCGTCTCCAGTTATCCCAACGGCATCTGCGTCCCCGGCAACTGCTCGGCGGACGGCTGTCCGACCGGCTACGTCTGTGTCAACGTGACCGGGAGCGACGGCAGCCCCCGACCCGTCTGCGCGCCTCAGTGAAGGCGCGCTCCCAGCGAGGAACCCCCCCAATGCGTTTCATTCTCTGCGTCTCCGCCCTCTCCCTCGGCCTCCTCGGTTGTGATGGCGGTGATCCGCCCCCGGCCGACGACGACGCGGGCATCGTGCTGCCCGACTCGGGTTCGGAGCCGCTCGCCTGCGCCCCGCCCGACACCGGCTTCGGCGCGTCCGAGGGGAGCAAGTTCTTCCCGTTCACGCTCCAGCGCTGTGACGGCACACCCTTCTCGTTCTACGGCGAAGAAGAGGGCTACTGCGACTCGACCTTCACCATCGTGTCCATCGCGGCCGGCTGGTGTGGCCCGTGCCGGGTCGAGGCGGAGCTGATGCAGCGGCAGCTGGTCGAGGCCTACGCCGACCAGGGCGTGCGCGTCGTCGTCGCCGTCATCCAGGACAACGACTACGCGGCGCCGACGGCGTCGTTCTGCCAGGGCTGGGTCGACCAGTACGGTCTGACCAACCCGGTGGTCTACGACCCGGATCAGGAGACGCAGATCTACTTCCCGGGCAACTCGCTCCCCGCCGCGCTGATCGTCGACGCCGAGGGCACCATCCGTTACCGCGAGTACGGCGTGAGCCAGGAGCTCGAGACGATGCGCGCCGCCCTCGAGGCGCTCCTCGCGGAGTAGTCCTTGCGCGCGACTCATGTCGTCGCGCTCGCCGTCTGTCTGACCCTGAGTCTGACCCAGGTCGCCGCCTCGACGGCGGCGGCCCAGGCGCCGAGCTTCGAGCTGCCGCTGTTCGGCGAGACCACGTTCTCGCTCACGAACACGACCGACCTGCGCTATCGCGGCAACGACTACGAGCTGGGCGATCCCTACGACGAGGACTTCGGCTCGCTCTTCCAGCGTTTCGACCTGGCGCTCCAGGGGGACGAGCTGCGGGTGGAGAGCCGCATCGACGCCTTCGTCCCGACCACGGTGTTCCAGGAGCGCATGTGCGGGGAGGCGTGTCTGGACTGGGACCTGCGCCCCGAGCGGCTGACCCTGCGCTGGGAGCCGCGCGACTGGACCATCGAGGCCGGCGACACGCAGATCGTGTTCGGCCGCGGCATGGCGCTCTCGTTCCGCAAGGTGGATCTCCTCGGCGTCGACACCGCGCTCCGCGGCGGACACGTTCGCTACCAGGGAGAGCACTTCCGCTTCGGGCTGCACGGCGGCATCGCCAACCCGCAGAACCTGGACCCGCTCGACCTCAGGATCATCCGGGAGTTCACCGACGTGGTCACGGGTGCGAACGCGGCGGTGACCATCCCGGGCGACGTCCCGATCACGGTCGGCGGGCACGCGGTGCGCGTGATGTTCGAGGACGAGGGCGGCTTCGGTGGCTATCGGAACCGCGCGGTCGACGTCGCGGGCTGGAGCGTGGAGGCGCCCGCGCTCGCCGACGGCCAGCTCGCCCTCTACGGCGAAGCCAACGGCATGCGCCGCACTCAGGATCTCTTCGACGAGAGCCAGCAGCGGGGCGGCCGCGCGGTCTACGGCTCGGCCCAGCTCCAGCTCGAGAACCTGACCGTCCTCGCGGAGTGGAAGGACTACTCCGACTTCCTCGTGGCGCCGAGCACCCTCGAGAGCCGCACCTGGCGCATCTACAACGCGTCACCGCCGGTCGAGTACGACGGGCCGCAGCGCCTGCGCGCCATCGGCAACCAGCGCGGCGGCGGCCTGCGCATGGACTACGCGTTCCTGCCCGGGCCGTGGAGCTTCTCGGTCAACAGTGTCGCCTACGGCTTCAACGAGGAGACCCAGCTCGACGCGTGGGACGGCATCTTCGTGACCCACAGCTGGGTCGGCCTCAAGAAGCGCCAGGAGTACGGCGAGGGTCTGCAGTACAGCCTCGACTTCACCCTCGGCACCCGCTTCGAGGTCCTCCTGCACGACATCCCGGCCACCGACTTCATGGCCGGCGACATGGACCGCTGGATGATCCACGGCCGCGGCGAGGTGACCCTGGCCGACGGAGACCACTCGCTCGACGTGGTGGTCGACCACCGCCACGAGCGGGAGCTGCTCGGCAACTCCGTGCACGAGTTCCAGATCGGCGGCGTCGCCGCGACCTACAGCTTCGGCGTCCCGTTCACCATCACGCTCGCCTTCCGCTGGACCGACTTCCAGCAGGGCGTCGTGCAGCGCAGGGCCGAGGTGGACTACAACTTCCTGGGCGGCGAGTTCTACCCATCGCTCGAGGCGCGCTACACCTTCGAGCCAGGCACCTACCTCGGCCTCTTCATGGGCCAGACCCCCGGCGGGCAGATCTGCTCGGGCGGGGTGTGCCGCGATGTCCCCACCTTTGAAGGAATCCGGCTCTCGTTCGTCGGACGCCTCTGACCCCTCCCGGAGAGACCACCCATGCGCACGCGCACCCTCATCCTCGGCTTCGGCGCCCTGCTCGCGCTGGCCCTCTTCGTCCCCGTGTCGAACCTCGGGCCCTCGCTGGCGTCGGCCCGGGTCGGCGGCCGGCCCCCGCCGTTCCAGCTCCCCGCGGCGACCGGAGGACCCACGTCGCGCCAGTTCCGGATGTCGGAGCACCTCGGCGACGACCCGGTGGTGATCCTCTTCTGGGCGACCTGGTGTCAGCCGTGTCAGCAGGAGCTGCCGTTCTACCAGGCGATGTACGAGCGCTACCGTGAGCGCGGCCTGAAGATCGTCGCCATCAGCATGGACTCGCAGGCGACGGTGATGCGCGCCGGCCCGGCCGCGCGCCGCCTCGGCGTGACGTTCGACGTGGTGACCGACCTCGACACCCGCGTCACCACCCAGCTCAACCCGCGCCGCGCGGCGCCTTTCAGCATCTGGGTCGATCGCAACGGCCGCATCACGCGCGAGAGCGAGGGCTTCTCGCCCGCCGAGCAAGGGGCGCTCGCCCGGGGCCTGGCCGAGCTCGTCGGCAACTGACCGATGGCCGGCTACAGCGGGACGCCGCTCCCGAAGAAGCTCGGCATCAAGGCGGGGCACCGCGTCGCGCTGCTGGGCGCGCCCAGCGGGTTCGCGCTCGGCGACCTCCCGGAAGGGGTCAGGCTGAAGCGTGACCTGCGGGGGAGCGCGCCGGTCGACGTGGCGCTCCTGTTCGTGAAGAGCCAGAAGGGGCTGCGGGCCCGCTTCGGCAAGGCGCAGGAGCGCATCGCGCAGGACGGAGGGCTCTGGGTCTGCTGGCCCAAGAAGGCCAGCGGGGTCGCGACGGACCTGGGCGACGCGTTCGTGCGCGCGCACGGTCTGGAGGCGGGGCTGGTGGACAACAAGGTGTGTGCCGTGAACGAGACGTGGTCCGGGCTGCGCTTCGTCTGGCGGGTGCGCGACCGGCGCTGAGCCTCGGCCTGGGGCTTTCGCTGCCGAGGCCGTCTCCGCAGCCGCTTCCATCGGCGCATCCGTCTTCCGAGTCCCGCTCCGCTTCCGAGTCCGACTCCGCGACCGCCTCCGGGACCGCCTCCGCCTCCGGGACCGCCTCCGCCTCCGCGACCGCATCCGCCTCCGCGACCGCACCTGCCTCCGCACCTGCCTCCGCACCCGCCTCCGCCTCCGCTCCTCGTTCGGCGCCCAGCCCGAGCCGCGAGAACCCCGATGGCTGACGCGCCGCCGCCGCTCTGGAAGCTCTCTCGCCGCGACTGGCTTCGGATCGGCCTCGGGGCCAGCGCCGCCGGCGCGGTGGGGCTCGGGGTCGGGTTCTGGGCCGGGGGCAAGGTGGAGCGGCGCAAGATGCGTGTCCCGCCGCGGGAGCAGCCCTTCAGCCCGAACGTCTTCCTCGCCATCGACACCGACGGCACCACCACGCTGTGGCTGACGCGCTCCGAGATGGGGCAGGGCGTCTACACCGCGCTGCCGCGCATCCTCGCGGACGAGCTCGAGGCGGACTGGGCGAAGGTGCGCGTCGAGCAGGCGCCGGGGAGCCCGACGTTCGGGGCCCAGACCACCGTGGCGAGCGCGAGCGTGCGCAGCCTCTATCCGGAGCTGCGGCGCGCGGGCGCGGCGGCGCGCGAGATGCTCGTCACCGCGGCCGCGCAGACCTGGGAGGTCGACCGCGCGGAGTGCCGCGCCGCGGCGGGCTTCGTCGTGCACGCGCCGACCGGGCGGCAGCTCGCGTACGGCACGCTCGCGGCCCGGGCGGGCGAGCTCGACGTCCCCTCGGATCCGCCGCTCAAGGATCCCGCCGACTTCCGCTACATCGGGCGGCCCGCGCGGCGGCTCGACGCGGCGGCGAAGTCCGACGGGAGCGCGGTCTACGGCCTCGATGTGCGGGTGGCGGGCATGCGCTTCGCGACCCTGGTGCGCCCGCCCTCGTTCGGCGCGCGGCTCGCCTCGTCCGACGAGGCCGCGGCCCGCGCCGTGTCCGGCGTGCTCGAGGTCGTCGAGGCCGAAGGCGGCGTCGTGGTCATCGCACAGAGCACCTGGGCCGCGTTCGCCGGCGCCCGCGCGCTCGCGCCGACGTGGAGCGAGGGATCGCACGAAGACCTGTCGAACGCGCGGGTCGCCGAGCGCCTCGCGGCGGCCGTCACCGGAGGGGCGGAGGCGCGGCGTGAGGGAGACGTCGAGGCCGCGCTCGCCGCCGCGGCCACCCGGCTCGAGACCGAGTACGCCTTTCCCTACCTCGCGCACGCGTGCATGGAGCCCATCAACGCGACGGCCCGGATCGGCGAGACGCGCTGCGAGGTGTGGGCGCCGACCCAGGACCCCCAGCGCGTGCAGCAGCTCGCGGCCGACGCGACGGGCTTGCCCATCCAGGACTGCCACGTGCACGTCCCTTTCCTCGGCGGCGGCTTCGGTCGGCGCACCGTCCCGGTGGAGGTCGAGCAGGTGCTCCGCATCGCGCAGCGCACCCGGCCGCACGCGGTGCAGCTCGTCTGGACGCGCGAAGAGGACGTCCGGAACGACTTCTATCGCCCCGCGGCGCTGCACCGCTTCGAGGTCGGGCTCGACGAGGACGGCGCCATCCTCGGCTGGCGGAACCGCATCGCCACGACGACCCAGGCCGAGGGCGTCGACCGGCTCGCGATCGAGGGCGCGGAGGAGACGCCCTACGCCGCCGCCGCGGTCGACGTGACGTGGGCGGGCGTCGAGCTGCCGCTCGCCACGGGCATCTGGCGCAGCGTCGGCCACAGCTACAACGCGTTCGCGGTGGAGTCGATGATCGACGAATGCGCGCACGCGGCAGGGGTCGACCCGCTCGACTACCGCCTCGCGCGTCTCGGTGACCGCCCGACCCACCGGGCGCTCCTCGAGCGCGTGCGCGCCATGAGCGGGTGGGGCGCCGCGCCGGAGGGCCGCGCGAAGGGCGTCGCGGTGCACGAGTGCTACGGGAGCTACTGCGCCATGGTCGCCGAGGTGGGGCTGGACGGCTCGCGCCCTCGCGTGCATCGGGTCTGGGCCGCGGTCGAGTGCGGCCAGGTCGTGGACCCGGATGGAGTGGCGGCGCAGATCGAGGGCAGCGTCGTCTTCGGGCTCAGCGCCGCGCTCGACGGTGAGCTGCGCATCGAGGGCGGACGGATCGTCACCAGCAACTTCCACGACTACCCGATCCTGCGCATGGACGAGATGCCCGCCGTCGAGGTCGTCTGCCTCGCCTCGGATCGCCCTCCGTCGGGCGTCGGCGAGATCGGCGTGCCGCCCATCGCGCCCGCGGTGACGAACGCGCTCTTCGCGCTGACCGCTCAGCGCGTGCGGCGCCTGCCCATCCGGCTCGACCTCACGGCGACGTGAGCTTCACGCCGACGACGCAGCCCACGAGCCCGAACAGGAAGAGCGCGCGCCACATCGTCAGCGCCTCGTCGAGGAAGAGCCAGCCGTAGAGGATCGCGCCGACCGCGCCGATGCCCACCCACGCCGCGTACGCCGCGCCCGTCGGCAGGCTCCGCACCCCGAGCCCGAGCAGCGTCATGCTGATCGCCAGGGTCACCAGGAACGCGCCGACCCACGCGGGCTTCCGAAAGCCGTCGCTCTGGTCGAGGCAGATCACCCAGGCCGTCTCGAACAGCCCCGCGACCACGATCATCACCCACGCCATCGCCGGAGCATGGGACCCCGACGCAGGCTCGCAAGGGGGAGAGGCTCGCCCAATCACTGCCCGATCACTGGGAGTCAGTAGACGGGCGGCACGAGGCGCGGATCGGAGGCGTCGCCGAGCGGCAGGTCGTGGTCCGCGCGCCACAGCATGGCCTGATACGGCGAGAGCGCCCCCTCGGTCAGCTGGTCAGGGGGCGTCTCGGCGAGCACACGTCGGATCGCGGCGACATCGTGCTCGGTGGCCAGCGCCCAGAGCAGCATGGAGCGCGTGCGGAGGTTCAACTCCGTGCCGGTCAGCGCGCGACGGACACAGACGGCGTCCTGGCGGAGTCGACAGTCCTGGGCCACCGCCACCGGATCGACGCCCGGGACGCCCAGATGTCGGTCGTGCAGGGGAGGCTCGCGGGAGATGGACGCGGACATCCTGCCCGCGCTCCAATCGAACGTCACGTAGTGCTCGCCCTCCAGCTCTTCGAAGTCGCGCCGCATCTCACGCTCGACGCAATCGCCCGACGCGCCGGTGGCCTCCAGCTCGACCTCGGCCGCCGTGTCCGCGCCGGGTCGACGCAGGACCGCGTGCACCTGGCCGTCTTCTGCCAGGCCGCAGCGCGCCTCGAGCCGCCGCACGAGCCCGCGGTTGAACGGCCGGTCGTCCCCGAAGAGGCTCGGGGTGGGACGTCCGCGCGGTCCTGCGTCGCCGGCGGCTCGTTCGCCGGGTTCGCCGAGCGGTGGGTCCTTGGGTGAGCCCTCCGCGCCGCGCGCCTGACCTGGGGCGTCCGGGGCGCTCTCCAGGACGGCCGGGTCGGCGGTCTGGGCCGCGGCCGAGGACGAGTCGGTCTCGTCGGCGTCCGCCGGACGCGAGCCCAGCCACGCCGCGAGGAGGACCAGATTGAGCAGGACGGAGAGCGAGAGCCCAGCGACGAGAGGCTTGGACATGGCGAGGTCGAGTCTACCCCGCGCCGGCCTCGCTGATGCACGGTGGGCCGGCGCCGGGAAGGGGGATGCGAAAGGTCCGAGCGCTGCTATGTGCGTTCGGAGATGCGCATCGCCTACCTCGTCAATCAGTACCCCAAGGTCAGCCACACCTTCATTCGCCGCGAGATCCAGGCGCTCGAGGCGCTCGGCGTGGAGGTCGTCCGCTACTCCGTGCGCCGGGTGGAGGAGCCGCTGAAGGATCCGGCGGATCTCGCCGAGCAGGAGAAGACACGCGTGGTGCTGGACGGGGGCCCGCAGGGGCTCGCCGCCGCCATCGCCAAGCAGTCGGCCAAGCGGCCGGCCGCCTTCGCGCGCGCGTCGACGCTCGCGGCCAAGGTGGGCTACGGCTCCGAGCGCGGCCTCGCGATCCACGGCGCCTACCTCGGCGAGGCGTGCGTGCTGATGGACTGGATGGAGGCGGACGGCGTCGAGCACGTGCACGCGCACTTCGGCACCAACTCGACCACCGTGGCCATGCTGGTCGAGGCGCTGGGTGGGCCGTCCTACAGCTTCCACGTGCACGGGCCCGAGGAGTTCGACAAGCCCGACGCCATCAGCCTGGGCCTCAAGATCGAGCGCGCGAAGTTCGTGTGCGCCATCAGCAGCTTCTGTCGCAGTCAGCTCTACCGACGGGTGAGCTACGACCACTGGAGCAAGATCCAGATCGTGCGGTGCGGTGTGGAGACGAGCTTCCTCGAGGGCGACGGCCGCCCGTTCCCCACCGCGCCGCGGCTGGTGAGCGTCGGGCGGCTGAACGAGCAGAAGGGGCAGATCCTCCTCGTGGAGGCGCTCGGGCGGCTCGCGAAGGAGGGCGTGGACTTCCAGCTCGTCCTCGTGGGCGACGGCGAGATGCGCCCGCAGATCGAGGCCGCGCTCCGCCAGCACGGCATCGAGGATCGCGTGACGATCACGGGCTGGGCCGGCGGAGACCGCGTGCGCGAGGAGATCCTCTCCGCCCGCGCGATGGTGCTCCCCAGCTTCGCCGAGGGCCTGCCGGTCGTGATCATGGAGGCGCTCGGCCTCGAGCGTCCGGTGCTGTCGACCTACGTGGCCGGCATCCCGGAGCTCGTCACGCCCGACAACGGCTGGCTCATCCCCGCGGGCAGCGTCGACGCCATCGCCGAGGGCGTCCGGGAGGTGCTCGACACCCCGCCCGAGCGCCTCGCCGACATGGGCGCGCGCGGCCGGGCCGCGGTGCTCGAGCGCCACGACGTGAGCGTGACCGGCGCGGCGCTGCACGCCTTGCTCGAGCAGTACCTCGCCTGAGCGCAGCCCGGCCGGCTTCATCCGGGCACGATGACGAGCTTGCCGTCCAGCCCGCCCGCCTCGAGGCGTCGGTGCGCCTCCGCCACGTCCCCGAGGCCGATGCGCGCCTCGATCCGCGGCGCCAGCGTGCCCTCCTCGAGCATCGAGAGCAGCGTGGACAGGTCCTCGCGGAACCACTCGGGGTGCGCCTCGCGCGTGTCGGTGATGCCGTAGAACGCCGCGCGCTTGCCGTTGGGCCAGAGGTTCCAGAAGAAGAGCCGCAAGAACCAGTAGCCGATCTTGGCGAACGGCGCGCCGGCCTGGATGCCCGCGCTGAAGCCGAACGCGGCGAGCGTGCCGCCCCTCTTCACCACGCGCCACGAGCGCGCGAAGCCCTCCTCGCCGATGCCGTCGAAGACCACGTCGACGCCGTCCGCGAGGACCTCGGTGAAGTCCTCCTCACGATAGTCGATCGGGGTCGCGCCGAACGAGGCGACCAGGTCCGCGTGCTCGGCCCGGCACGTGCCGAACATCTCGAGCCCGTGCAGCTGGCCGAGGCGCAGGAGCGCCTGGCCGACCGCGCCGGCCGCGCCGTGAATCAGGACCGTCTGACCCGCCTGCACCTTCGCGTGCCGGTGGAGCAGCTGGTAGGCGGTCATCCAGCTCAGCACGAGCGAGACCGCCTCCGCCGCGTCGACGCCCTCTGACACCGGCACGCAGCGGGTCGCGTCGAGCAGGCGGTGCGTCGCGTAGCTGCCGATCATGGTCATGTCCGCGACTCGGTCGCCGACCGAGAGCTGCGTCACGCCGGGCCCGACCGCCTCGACGCGGCCCACGCAGTCGTAGCCGGGGACGAGAGGCGGCTTCGCCTTCAGGTCGATGTACTCGCCCTTGCGGATGATGACGTCGGTGAACTGCACGCTGGCCGCCTCCACGCGGATGCGGACCTCTCCGGGGCCGGGCTCGGGCGGGGCCTCCTCCTCGCGCAGGGTGAAGCCATCCGGGCCTCCGAAGGCCTCGAGCACGACGCGCTGATGGGGGGCGGCGTCCGCGGTGGGGGCGTGATGGGCGGGCTGATGAGCGGTGTCGGGCATGTCTGCGTTCCTCCTCCCGCCCAAGGTGGGGTATGCGTGTCGGCATGTCGTCCCGCGATTCGGCATGGTACTCATGCTTCAGCGCATGGCCTCCGAGCTCGACTTCCGCTGGGACGACCTGCGGCTCTTCCTCGCCGCCTACCGGACCCGAAGCCTCACCCAGGCCGCGCGGCGGCTCGGCCTGAATCAGTCGACGACCAGCCGCCGGCTCGCCGCGTTCGAGGAGACGCTCGGGGCCCGGCTCTTCGACCGCACGCCGGAGGGGCTCGTGCCGGCCGAGCTGGCCGAGCGCCTCCTCGGCCCCGCGGAGCAGGCGGAGGCGGCCACGCACGAGGCGGCGCGCGTGGTCGCCTCGGGCGAGGCGGCGGTGGAGGGCGAGGTCCGCGTCGCGGTCACGGAGGGCGTGAGCTACTACGTGCTGGCGCCCGCGATGGCGCGCCTGCGGGAGACCCACCCCGGCGTCCGCGTCACCTTCGTGATCAGCGTCGGCGTGGCGGACCTGACGCGCCGCGAAGCCGACCTCGCGATCCGCTTCGCTCGCCCATCCCGAGGCGACCTCGTGCACAAGCGCCTGTGGTCGGGCGAGTACGCGCTCTTCGGCTCGCCGGCCTTCGCGGCGCGGCTCGGCCCGGGGCCCCACGCCATCCGGGGCCTCGACTTCGTGGGCTGGGACGACCAGACCCAGGCGAGCATCCCCGAGGCGCGCTGGGAGGCGAAGGCCGGCGTGCGGTGCGTGGTCCGCGCCAGCTCGGTCACGACCCGCATCGCCCTTGCGCAGGCCGGCTGCGGCGCCATCGCGCTCGCCCGCTCGTGGGGCCGCACCCTCCCGGGCCTGGTCGAGCTCGAGTCAGAGCGGGTGGAGATGACGGCCGACGTCTGGCTCGTCACCCACCGCGCCCTCCGCGACGTCCCCCGCGTCCGCGCCGTCTGGGACTTCATCGAGGCCGTCCTGGGGGAGCTCGTGGCGCCCGACGAGGAGACCTGAGCATCCGCGCGCCAGCGCCTGTCGTCTCTCGCGCCGTGCGAGCAGGAGGCGAGCTCCGCCTCTTCCCACCGGTCAGGGCGTCATGTAGCGTCGCACCCGGTGCGGAGAGGTACGATGCATGACGAGGCTTTCGGCTCCGACCGCGTACACGGTCTTGGCTCTGTTCGGTCTCTTCGCTCTCTCTGGCTGTGACGACGCGCCGGGCATGTGCCCGGACGGCGACGACAGCTGCAACGCCGACGCGGGCGCCGAGCCCGACGGCGGACCCGGCCCCGAGGTGGACTGCGCCGGCGCGCCCGGCGGCAGCGCCACGGTCGACATGTGTGGCGTCTGTGACGACGATCCCGCCAACGACTGCGCGATGGACTGCGCCGGCGAGTGGGGCGGGGACGCCATCGCCGACATGTGCGGCGTCTGCGACGACGACCCGACCAACGACTGCGTGGACGACTGCGCGGGCGTCCTCGACGGCGACGCGGCGGTCGACGACTGCGGGCGTTGCGCGGGTGGGAGCACGGGCCTCACCGCGTGCGTGGTGTCGGACTTCGATCCGGTCGCCGACGCCACCATCCGGGCCGACATGCCCGGCGCCAACTTCGGGAGCGAGGCGGAGCTCCTCGTGGAAGGAGACCAGGTCTGGACGCTCCTCCGATTCGACCTGACCGCGCTCGTGGAGGACTCGGTGATCGACTCCGCGACGCTTCACGTCCACGGATTCGCCGGCGACGTCGGCGGGGGCGCGGGCGAGGTGCGGGTGTTCGCGGCGAACGAGTCGGACGGCGGCACGGTGGACGAGTGGCAGGAAGACACCGTGGCGTGGATGGGTCGGCCGGGGCGCGGCCGGGAGCTGGGCCGCTTCACGTACGACGGCACCGCGCCCGCCGACATCGAGCTCGCGGGCGACGGCCTGACGGCCGAGATCCAGCGCGAGGTGTTCACCGACAACCGCCTGCTCACCCTCATCTTCGTGTCGGACATGTCCTCCTCCCGCTACCGGGCCCGCGAGCACGACGCGGCGGAGGAGCGCCCGCGGCTCGTCGTGGGCGCCCACCGTGGGACGGTGGTCGAGCTCGAGGCCGGCGCCGACACCCACGTCGACGAGACGATGCCGGACGCCGTCTACGGGAGCAGCGAGGCCCTGAGGGTGTTCCCGGATTCCTTGGGACCCGCCGAGCGTCGTGTCTTCCTGCGCTTCGACCTCTCGGGCCTCGACACCTCGGCCGCGGTCGCCCAGGCCGAGCTCCAGCTGATGGCCTTCGAGGGCTACGCGTTCGGAGGCGACGGCAGGGTCTACACCCACTTCGTGCCGGACGACGCGTGGGACGAGGCGACGGTGTCCTGGAGCACCCAGCCCGAGATCGACGGCGAGAACCTGGGGTGGTGGTGGATCTGGTACGACGGCACTCCTCGCGACGCCGCGGTGAGCAACGGCGCTCCGGCGCTCACCCAGCGAGTGCAGGCGGAGCTCAGCGGTGACGCCGCGATCAGCCTCCGCCTCCATTCGCCGGGATATCGCACCGAGTACCGCGCGCGCGAGTTCGCGGACGCGGCGGTCCGGCCGCGGCTCAGGGTCTTGCTCGACCTGCCGCCCGGCTGACCCGACATCGCCCATCTCCACATCGCCCGGCGCGCGGTCGGGCGTGTGGGGGAGGGCTGGAACAACCTCTCAGGAGAGGCGCGGCAAGACGGACGCGAGCGCGTCGGTCCAGGGGACGAGCGGGCCCACCGCGGCCTCGGTCTTCGAGATGTCGAGCACGCTGTAGGCGGGGCGCTTCGCTGGCAGCGGGTACTCCTCGCTCGTGCACGGGCTCACCACGCAGCTCGGGTCGGCGTGCTCGGCGATCGCCTTGGCGAAGTCGTACCAGGTGCACTCGCCGCCGTCGGTGCCGTGGAAGAACCCACGGTGTCCGCCCTCGAGCAGCGCGAGCGAGGTGCGCGCGAGGTGCTCGGCGCTGGTCGGGCGGCCCCGCTGGTCGTTCACCACCTTCAGGCTGTCGCGCTCCTTCGCGTAGCGCGCGATGGTCTTGACGAAGTTCTTGCCCCAGGGCGCGTAGAGCCAGCTGGTGCGGATCACGAGGTGCGGGCCGTCCGACGCCGCCACGTGCGCCTCCCCGACGCGCTTGCTGCGGCCGTAGGCGTTGACGGGATCGGTCGGATGATCGACGGGGTAGGGCGCGTCGCCGTGGCCGTCGAAGACGTAGTCGGTCGAGTAGTGCACGAGGGGGATGCCCAGCTCGTCGCAGCGCGCGACGAGCAGCGCGACCGCGTCGCCGTTGACCTTGGTCGCGAGCGCCTCGTGCTCCTCCGCTCCGTCCACGTTGGTGTACGCGGCGCAGTTGACCACCGCGCGCGTCTCTGTGTCGACGAAGCGCGCGATCGACGCGGGGTCGGTGATGTCGAGCGCGGGCTCGGTCGCGGGGCGGGCGGGGATGCCGCGCTCCTCGAGCAGCTTCATCCACGCGGTGCCGAGCATTCCGTCGGCGCCGAGGACCACGATGGGGCGCTCGCTCATGCGCTCTCCCAGCTCGGCAGCCGGTCCTTCGGGATGTCCTTCAAGCGCGCCGCGGCTGCGTCCTTGTCCGAGAGCTTCGGCGCGTCGAGCGGCCAGTCGATCCCGAGGTCCGGATCGTTCCAGAGCACGCTCAGCTCGTTCTCGGGCGCGTAGAGCTCCGTGCACTTGTAGGCGAAGGTCGCGGGCGCATCGCCGAGCACGCAGAAGCCGTGCGCGAAGCCCGGCGGGATCCAGAGCTGGTTCTTCCGCTCGGCGTCGAGCACCTCGCTCACGTGCTGGCCGAAGGTGGGCGAGCCGACGCGCACGTCGACCGCCACGTCGAGCACGCGGCCCTCGAGCACGGACACGAGCTTGCCCTGGCCGCGCGGGTGCTGCAGGTGCAGACCGCGCAGGATCCCGGGCGCGGAGCGAGACATGTTGTCCTGCACGAAGGGCCCCGGGACGCCGAGCTCCTTGTAGCGCTCCGCCTGGAACGTCTCGACGAAGAAGCCGCGCGCGTCGCCGAAGACCTTCGGCTGGATGCGGAGCACGCCCGGGATGTCGCTCTCGAAGACTTCCATGGTCAGCGCGTCTCGCCCTTCGCGAGGTCCGCGAGGTACTGGCCGTAGGCGGTCTTCATCAGCGGCTCGGCCAGGCCCATGAGCTGCTTGTCGTCGATCCACTTCTTGCGGAAGGCGACCTCCTCGGGGCAGGCGACCTGCAGGCCCTGTCGCGTCTCGATGGTCTGGATGAAGTTCGCCGCCTGAAGCAGCGCTTCGGGGGTCCCGGTGTCGAGCCACGCGACGCCGCGCCCGAGCTTCTCGAGCCGCAGCGTGCCCGCCTCGAGGTACTTGCGGTTGAGGTCGGTGATCTCGAGCTCCCCGCGGGGCGAGGGCTTCAGCGCCTTGGCGTACTCGACGACCGACGCGTCGTAGAAGTAGAGGCCGGCGACCGCGTAGTGGGAGCGCGGGTTCTCCGGCTTCTCCTCGAGGCCGACGACCTTGCCGCTGTCGTCGAACTCCGCCACCCCGTAGGCGCTCGGGTTCTTCACCCAGTAGCCGAAGACGGTCGCGCCGCTCTCGTGCCCGGCGACCTGCTCCATGAGGCCCTGCATGCCGTGGCCGTAGAAGAGGTTGTCGCCGAGGACCAGCGCGCAGGGGTCGCCGTCGATGAACTCCTCGCCGATGAGGAACGCCTGGGCGAGCCCGTCGGGGCTCGGCTGGACGGCGTAGTCGATCTTCATGCCCCACTGGCCGCCGTCGCCGAGGAGGTTCGCGAAGGCCGCGCGGTCCTCCGGCGTCGTGATCACGAGCACCTCGCGGATGTTCGCGAGCATCAGCGTGGTCAGCGGGTAGTAGATCATCGGCTTGTCGTAGACCGGCATCAGCTGCTTGCTGACGCTCTTGGTCAGCGGGTGCAGCCGCGTGCCCGAGCCGCCGGCCAGAATGATCCCCTTGTTCACGCCCATCAGCTGTCCTCCCGATCGCCGTAGTTGGCCTCGATCCAGTCCTTGTAGGCCCCGCTCCGGACGTCGCGAACCCAGTCCGCGTGGTCGAGGTACCAGCGCACGGTCTTGCGCATGCCGGTCTCGAAGGTCTCGGACGGCGTCCAGCCCAGCTCCTTTTCGATCTTGGAGGCGTCGATCGCGTAGCGCATGTCGTGGCCGGGGCGGTCCTTGACGAACTCCTTGAGCCCGAGCAGCTCCTCGTGGCTGGCCTCGGTCTGCTCCGCCACCAGCTGACAGATGCGGTCGACCACGTCGAGGTTCATCACCTCGTTGTGGCCGCCGATGTTGTAGGTCTCCCCGGTCGCGCCCTTCTGGATGACGGCCCAGATGGCCTCGCAGTGATCGGTCACGTAGAGCCAGTCGCGGACGTTCTCGCCCGTCCCGTAGATGGGGAGCTTCTTCCGCTCGAGCGCGTTGAGGATCATCAGCGGGATGAGCTTCTCGGGGAACTGCAGCGGGCCGTAGTTGTTGCTGCAGTTGGTCAGCTTGAACGGCAGCCCGTAGGTGCGGCCCCACGCGCGCACGAGATGGTCGCTCGCCGCCTTGCTCGCGGAGTAGGGGCTCGACGGATCGTACCGCGTCTCCTCGGTGAACATGCCCGTCGCGCCGAGCGAGCCGTAGACCTCGTCGGTGCTGACGTGATGGAAGAGCTTGCCGTCCATCTTGCCGGCCCAGTGGCGCCGACAGGCCTCGAGCAACGTGAAGGTGCCCTCGACGTTGGTCCGGACGAACTCCCCCGGCCCGAGGATGCTCCGGTCGACGTGACTCTCGGCCGCGAAGTGCACGACGAGATCGGGGGCGTGCTCCTCGAACACCCGGTCCACCGCGTCCGCGTCGGCGATGTCCACCCGCTCGAGCACGTAGTTGTCACCCTGCTCGAGCGCGGCGAGGCTCTTGGGGTTCGCCGCGTAGGTGAGCTTGTCGACGTTGACGAAGCGGTGCTCGGGGTGCCGAGGCACGAGCAGGTTGAGGAAGTTCGCGCCGATGAAGCCGGCGCCTCCGGTGACCACGATGTTCATGTGATGGGGCTCTTAGGCTCCCGCGCCGACGGCGAAAGAGACGGCTTCGCGCGGCACGATGAAGGGGTTGGGATCGAAGCCCGGGTGCTATAGCAGCCAGGGCGGCTCGGTACAGCCGTGCCCCACCCTTCCGCATGCCCGTAGGTGAGCCGAACATCATCGCGTTCCTGGCGCTCCTCCTCTGGGCGCCGGTGACCGCGTTCGTCTTCTGGCGCTTCAAGGCGCCGATGGCGACGATGATCTGTCTGCTGGGCGGCGCGATGTTCCTCCCCGAGCAGACCGCGATCGATCCGCCGCTGCTGCCGCCGATCGACAAGGAGTCGGTGGCCGCCTTCTGCTGCCTCATCGGGTGCTTGCTCACGGACCGGCGCCGCCTGGCCGACGCGAAGCCCCTGCGCGGCATCGATCTGCTCTTCGTCCTGGTGCTCCTCGGCAACGTCGGCACGGCGCTCACGAACGGGGACCGCCTGATCACCGGGCCCATCGTGCGCGAGAACCTCGTCCTCTACGACGCGCTGGCGCTGGGCATCAAGGACACCCTGTCGCTCTACCTCCCGTTCTTCCTCGCGCGCGCGATGCTGCGCACGTCCAAGGACCTGAAGGACCTGATGCGGGTGCTCGTCACCTGCGGCCTGATCTACAGCTTCCTCGCGCTGATCGAGATCCGTCTGAGCCCTCAGCTCCACAACTGGCTGTACGGGTTCCACCAGATGGACTTCAGCATGACGATGCGCTTCGGCGGCTATCGGCCGATGATCTTCATGCTCACCGGGCTCGCCACCGCGATGTTCATCCTGAGCACCGCGCTCGCCGCCGCCGCGCGCTGGCGGGCCGGCATGAGCAAGCCCTGGGCGACGCTCTGGCTCTCGCTCATCCTGCTCCTCTGCAAGAGCACGGGCGCGATCATCTACGGAGTGTTCGTCATCCCGCTCGTCGCGTGGGTGAAGAAGCCGCGCATGTGGCTGCCCGTCGGGCTGGCGCTCATGGTGCTGTTCTTCCCGCTGCTGCGCGGCACCGACATCTTCCCCACCGACACCCTCGTGCAGTGGGCGCACAACATCTCCGAGGAGCGCGCGCTCTCGCTCTGGTTCCGCTTCGACCAGGAGGACCAGCTCCTCGAGCGCGCCCGAGAGCGCATGATCTTCGGCTGGGGGACCTACAGCCGCAACCGCGTCTACCACCCGGAGACGGGCGAGGACCTGTCCATCACCGACGGCGACTGGATGATTCAGTTCGGGACGCGCGGTGTGGTGGGCTTCGTCGGCCTCTACGGGCTCCTCGTGGTGGCCGTGATCGTCGCGTGGCGGCGCCTCAAACGCATCCCCGATCGCCGCGAGCGGATCCTGCTCTCGGCCCTGGCGCTGATCAGCAGCCTCCAGACCGTGGACCTCTTGCCCAACGGGCTGTTCCACTACCTGCCGTTCTTCTTCGCCGGGGCGCTGGCGGGCCTGGCGGAGGGGCTGGCCCAGCGCGCCGACCGGGAGCGCAAGCGGAGGCGGCGCGAGCGGGCAGCCATGGGCCGTGAGAAGCGCACCTCTCTCCAGATGAGGGCCGTCCGCTGAGGACGTTTCCCTTGAACGAAGGTCCCTGGCAGCTATCTGTCGGGTGACCGGACCCCCGAGGATGAGCGCAGTCAGCCCCACCACCCAGCCATCCGTGCCGGCGTCCGCCGAGCCGCCGCCGATCGAGCGGCGCTACCTCCTGCTGACGTTCATCCCGTACTACCTCGATGACGCCGGCGACGTGTGGCTGGACCAGCTCTGGCATCGCGACTTCGTCCAGCATCTGCGGTACCTGCCGAAGCTGACGCTCGCCGCGCCGCGCCTCCGGGCGGAGGACGGCCCCGACGATCTCGTGCGCGTGGAGCTCCCCGCGGGAGCCGAGCTCGAGCTCTGGCCGCTGCCGCACGTGCAGACCACGCTCTCCGCGGCCGCCCAGCTCCCGCTGACCGCGGCCCGGCTCTGGAGGGCGATCGGCGAGCACGACATCCTGCACTCCGGCGTCGCCGGCTGGCCCATCCCCATCGGCTGGGTCGGCAACGCGGTCGCGATGCTGCGCAAGCGGCCGTTCGTGCTGATGGTCGAGTCGGCTCCGTGGCGGCCGAGCACGGGCGACGAGGGGGTCAAGGACCACGTGCGCGCCGCCATCACCGAGGCGCTCGCGCGCTTCTTCGTCCGGCGCGCGGACGTCGTCTTCTTCACCCAGCCGAGCTACGCCAGGACGCTGGCCAGGGAAGGGCAGCCCGGCGCGCACGTCACGCCGGCCACCTGGATCGACGAGGCGGACATCCTCACGCGCGAGCTCGCCGAGGCCCGCTGGGCGGCGAAGGGAGACCGCGTGCGCCTGCTCTTCGCCGGCCGGCTCGTCGCGGCCAAGGGCGTGGATCTCTTGCTCGGCGCCATCCGTGACCTGCACGATCGCGGCGTCCGGGTCGACGTGGACATCATCGGGGACGGGCCCAGGCGAGCGCGCTGCGAGGCGGTCGCGGAGCAGGTCCCGGGCCTGCGCGTCCTCGACCCCGTGCCGTACGGCGCGCCGTTCTTCGAGCTGCTCGAGGGCTACCACGGCGTGCTGGTCCCGAGCCTCGGCGACGAGCAGCCGCGCATCGTCTTCGACGCCTACGCCCGCGCCGTCCCCGTGATCGCGTCCGACACCGACGGGCTGCGCCCGCACGTCGAGGAGGGGGAGACCGGCTGGCTCTTCGCGCGCGGGGATCGCGCCGCGCTCGCGGACGTGCTCGAGCGCGCGAGCCAGGGCGCGTCCACGCTCCGCCGCATGGGTCTGCGGGCGCTCGCGGAGGCGCCCGGCTTCACCCACCGCGGCATGCACCTGTCGCGCTGGCGGATCCTGCACGGGCGCTTCGGGCGGCGCTGACGTCCCCGAAAAGAGAAACGGCCGACCCGCGCGTAGCGGATCGGCCGTCGAGTCGAACGGGGCCTCGGCTCAGACGCCGGCGTCGGGTGCGGCGCCGCCGTCGGCGGGCGTGCCGCCGTCGGTGGTGGGCGCGGCCATCGGCACGCAGGAGCCCTCGCCGTCGCACTCTTCACCGTCGAAGCAGTCCGCGGCGGAGTTGCAGTCGCGGAAGCAGAGCGCGAGCTCCGCGTCGAGCGTGAAGCAGCGCGCGCCGGTGGGGCAGCCGCCGGTCGTGATGTAGGTGCTCGCGGGCGGGCACGCGTAGAGGCAGGTGCCCATGCTCGGGTCGTCCTCGTTGGCGACGCAGAAGGCCTGCGAGCCGTCGGCCATCATGCAGCCGGCCGCCCCGGGCGGGTCCATGCCGTCGGGCGTGCAGTCGCCGCCGATCTGGTTGGCCATCTGCGTCGAGCCGTAGAGGCCGCCATTGCAGCCGATGGTGCTCGTCGACATCTCCTGGGAGGCGGCGCAGCTGTCGTCCGACGGGACGCCGGAGTCGCGGGGCGTGGTCGTGCCCGAGTCGGCGGTGGGCGTGGTGCCCGAGTCGGTGGTGGGCGTGGTGCCCGAGTCGGTCGGTTCGGTGGGGGCGCTGTCACAGCCGACGGCGGTGAGGGCGACGCAAGCGCAGAGCGCGCTGAGGGTACGAGACATCTGTTTTTCCTCCTGAAATCGGCGCGGACCCTGAACGCTCGTCACCGGTTGGTCAAGGTGTCGACGCACCTTCGTCGCGGAGGCGCTTGGGCTGGCGGAGCACGTACACGCGCTCGACCGCGGCCGGGAGCCAGGCGTCGACCTCGATCACCGCGACCGTCTCGTGGTCGTGCAGCGGGGCGAGCGCCACCGCGTACGGCGCCTTCGGGCGTGAGACGAACTGGGCCTCGGGCGCGCGGTTGTCGACCTCGAAGCCGCCGCGGATCTGGTCTCGGCCCACGCCGCGCGTCTCGAGGAGCGCGACACCCTCCCACCGCGCGCGCTGCCACCCCATGTAGTCGTGCGTCGCGGCGACCGAATACGCGAAGGCGCCGACGAGCGCGGCGAGCGCGACCCAGCGCCCCGGGCCTCGCGCTTCGCGGGGCACGCACGCGGCCCACACCAGGGCGATGGCGAAGGGGAGCTGCAGCAGCAGGTAGCGGTCGAAGAACGCGCCGTAGACGATCGACGTGGGGGCGAACGAGATCGCGCCCGCGAGGAGCAGGAAGAGCCACGCCCAGGCGGGCACCTCGCCGACGCGCGGGACGCGGCTGCGGAGCCCGTCCCAGATCTGGCGCGGCAGCGCGCGGAGGGACTCGCCGTCGACGCGGAGCCCCGCGCGCTGGGCGCCCCGGACGAGCGCGTGCAGGAAGAAGCCCGCGCCGAGCCCGGCCACGGTGGTGATCACGATGCCGATCTTGGGGGACGCCGGGCCGACGATCCCGGGCGCCGTCCGCGGGCCCATGCCGAGGTCCAGCCACACGTTCCCCGTCAGCGGCAGATCGAGCCCGTTGCCCGCGAGCAGGGCGCCCACGCAGGCGCCGAGGAGCGGCAGGATCCGCGAGAGCCGGCCGCGCTCGAGCGCGCGAAAGATCGTCGCGCTGAGCGGGAGCGTGAAGAGCCCGAGGTAGAGCAGCGACAACAGCGAGCGCCCGGCGGGGGCGCGCAGGCCGTGCCCTCGCGCGAGATCCCCGAGGGCCAGGGTCAGCTCTTCCGTTTTGTACGCGTAGAGGGTCGGGAGCCCGACCGTGGCCTCGATCACCTTCTGGTAGACGAGCAGCGCGCCGATGACGATCGCGGCGGGGACGAGCGCGTCCCGGAACCAGCGCGGCGAGCGAGGGCCGTGGCGCAGGAGGGAGACCAGCGTCCACGCCATCGGCAGCGCGATGCCGAGCTGTCGGTTGAGGGTCGCCCAGAGCGCCAGCAGGGTGGCGACCGCGAGCCAGCCGCGGCTCTCCTCCTGCTCGGCGCGCAGCCACGCCGCGCTCGCCGCGATCACCACCGCGGTGAACGGCACGTCGGTCATGAACGAGAAGGCGAGCCCGAAGTAGAGCGGGTTGACCAGGAGCAGCGCGGCCCCGACGCCGGCCGCGAAGCGCGGGGCCTTCAGCTGGCGGAGCAGGGCGTACATCGCGAGCACGCCCAGCCAGCCGAGCACGAGCGTGGAGAGCCGCAGCGCGTCGTGGGAGAAGCCGGCCGGGGCCGCGAAGAGCCAACCCCAGAGCACGTGCGTGATCAGCGGCATGCTCTGCCAGTCGGTGAAGCGGAGGGCGCCCTCGTCGACCAGCGCGCGCACGGCCGGCGCGTAGCCCCAGTCATCGTTGAGGGGGAAGTCGCCGTGGGGACCGACGAGGGCCACGCCGGCCCACCACGCCGCGGAGAGCGCCGCGAGCGCGGGCACGTCGGCGAAGCGGCTCGCCTTCACGGGCGGGCTCTCGGTCGCGGCGGGGTCCCCCATCAGAGCTGCGGACCCCATCACACGCGCGCGCTCGCCGGGCAACCCGCGCCCGTTTCACCGCGTCGCATCTTTCGCATTGCTGACCCCGCCCGTGGGACGTAGGTCATGCGCCGCAACCCGATGACGGCTGACAAGGAAGAGGCGCCCTCGCTCAAGAAGCGCGCGGTGACCGGCACGCTCCTGAGCGTCGGCAACGTCGCGGGCATGCAGATCATCCGGCTGGCCGGCAACCTCATCACGACGCGCCTCCTCTTCCCGGAGGCCTACGGTCTGATGGCGATGGTCCTGGTGCTCAACCAAGGCCTGCAGATGATCAGCGACGTCGGCATCCTGCCGTCGATCATCCAGCACGAGCGCGGGGACGAGCGCCGCTTCCTCGACACGGCGTGGACCATGTCGGTGATCCGCGGCGCGCTGCTCTCGCTCCTCGCGCTCTCGATCGCGTGGCCGTACGCGGAGTTCTACGGCCAGCCCGAGCTGTTCCCGCTCGTGATCCTCGCGAGCACCCAGGGCTTCATCAGCGGGCTCGACTCCACGAAGCTCGCCACGCTGAACCGCAAGATCGAGCTCGGCCGGCTGGTCGCGGTCAACATCGGCGGGCAGCTCGTCGTGCTCGTGGTGATGGTCGTCTGGGCTTACCTCAGCCCGACCGTCTGGGCCCTCGCCGTCGGCGCCGTGGCGGGCGACCTCGCCCGCATGGTGCTGAGCCACCTGGCGCTGCCGGGCAGGAACAACCGCTTCGCGTGGGACCCCGAGGCGGCGAAGGTGATCTTCGACTTCGGGAAGTGGATCTTCCTGTCGACCCTGGTGACCTACCTCGGCCTGCGCTTCGACATCATGGCGCTGGGCAAGCTCGAGGAGATGGACGTCATCGGCATCTACAACATCGGCCAGAACCTCGCGGGGCTGCCGGTGCTGGTGACGGGTCAGATCGTCATCTGGGTGCTCCTGCCCGCGCTGAGCGAGTCGTTCCGGGACGACCAGGACCGCTTCGGCGAGAACGTGCGCAAGGCGCGGCGCATCCTGAACGCGGCCGGCGTGCTGATGGTCGCCGCGACCGCCATCGGCGCGCCCGCGTTCTTCTACCTGCTCTACGACCCGCGCTACCACGGCGCGGGCTGGATGGTGCAGCTGCTGATGGTCCCGGCGTGGTTCTTCTTCATGCAGGAGACCTCGATCCGGGTGCAGCTCGCGATGGGCGACTCACGCCACCAGATGTTCTCGAACGTCGCGAAGCTGGTCGGCACCGTGCCGGGCGCGCTCGTCGGGTTCTGGATCGCCGAGGTCCCGGGCCTGATCATCGGGCTCTCGCTCGGCTCCTTCATGGGCTACGGGACGGTCTGCTACGGCCTCAAGCAGAAGGGCATCCCGATCTTCGTGTCGGATCTGAAGTGGACCTTCCTCGGCCTCGCCATCTCCGTGCTCGGCGGCGCCACGCCCTGGATCGTCGGCCCCATGCTCGGCGTCGACGCGCAGCTCGCGAGCCTCGTCATCGGCCCGATCGTGCTCCTGCCCTACGCCCTCTACGCCGGCCGCCTGACGCTGCGCGCCATCCGCGCCCGCCCCCGCGGCTGACCCTTCGCGTCTGACCCCGCGTCCGCCGCCGCGTCCGCCGCCGCGTCCGCCAACCGCGTCCGCCGCCGCGTCCGCCACCGAGTCCGCCGCCGCGTCCGCCGCCGCGTCGGCTGCCGCACCGACCCGATCCCGCTCCCGCTCCCGCTCCCGCTCCCGCTCCCGCTCCCGCTCCCGCTCCCGCTCCCGCTCCCGCTCCCGCTCCCGCTCCCGCTCCCGCTCCCGCTCCCGCTCCCGCTCCCGCTCCCGCTCCCGCTCCCGCTCCC